>NZ_JBITGG010000009.1:0-266135 GCF_044456765.1 Micromonospora sp. NPDC050784
CCGGCCGGGCGGCATCGGGGGGGCGGGCGGCGGGCCCCCGCGACAGCCCCCCCCCCCCCCCCCCCGGGGGGCCCCCGCGGCGGGCCGGGGGGGGGGGGGGCCCCGGGCCCCCCCGCCACCCAAAGTCCTCAGTGGACGGCGACGGGCGATTCGGCCCGCTCTCGCAGTAGCGGCAACGCCGGGGCCAGCGCCAACGCCATGCACAGGCCGCCGATGGGGAGCAGGTCGAGGGTGACCGCCGGCAGGACGATGCCGGCGAGGAGCAGCGGCACACTCCACCACGGCAGCCGCCGTCGCACGGCGAGCATCACCGCGAGAACGAGCAGGCCGAGGAAGAAGAGCTGGGGTACGACGTCGTAGAAGGCCCCCTCGACGCCGGGGATGTCCTTGAAGTCCGCGCCGAGCCTCGACATCTCGGCCCGGTCCTCGGCCAGGAGCCCTTCCACGATGTCCGCGCCGAACTGCACCATCGTCGCGGCGAGGCCGACCAACGTGCCGGCCACCACCCCGCTGCGCCATGGACTGCGGGGCAGCAGGCGGGACAGCGCGAGCACACCCGGGACGAAACACACCATGCCGGCGAGAGCGACCAGGTGCGCGGCCTGCCAGTCGAGCCCGGGGCCGTACACCCCGTCGGATTTCCCCCACAGCCGGACCAGGCCGTAGGCCACGATGCCGACCGGCCCGGCGATCACGTAGAGCGCAGCGCGTTTCATGCCAGCCATCATCTGGCCGCCGACGCCTGCCGACCTCCGGGAGCTTCCCTCGGGGGGCCCTGGATTTCGTCTCAGGTCTTCCACGGAGCAACCCCGAGGCTCCACCAACCGCCACGGGTCGCCGTCAGGGGCGGAAGGGCTTGCCGGTCAGCGCGGATTCCTCCGGGAAGGCCAGCGAGCTGAAGAACTTCTCCGTCTCCGCACTGCGGAGGCCTTCGATCTTCGCCAGCAGCGCCTCCGTCGCCGCGTAGGCCCGCTGCTCCCGTTCGGTCGGGTCAGCTGTCGCCTCGGCGCGACCGAAAGCGAGCTTCCACTGGTTGCTCGCCTCGATGAGCCCGAAATGGGTACGCCGCAGCAGCGCCCACATCTGATCCCACTGATAAAAGGTGCGAAGCGCGGTGGCCGTGGCGATGACGACGCCCGATACCGCGATTACGAGGTTCTTACCCGGGTAGCTGAAGCCGGCGAGCAGTGGCAGCGACGCACTGACGACGATGACCAGGATGCCGGTGGAACGAAACAGTCGACGGTGCCATTTCGCCCGCCAGTCGTAATGGTCCCGGAGCCTGTTGACGCTGTCTTCGGCCAAGGCGCGGTAGACCTGCAACGGATCGCCGGGAGCCGCGTTCTGCGACTCGGCGAGCAACCCGCTCTGTCCTTGGTCAACAGACACGTCACGATGCTAGATGCTGGCCCTGCGACGGTCTATAGCCCGAGAACACGATGTTGTCGGAGTATTGACGGGCGAACATCTCCCGCTCCGGCGAAGCGACCGGCCAGGCAATCACCGGAACACCGCGTCGACGCCACCAGGCCGTCAGACCGGACGGAAATGCGTCCACCTCGTAGGCCAGAAAATCGGGTCGGGTGACCAGGTTGCTGACCATACTGCGGCCCACCATCCGGGTCAGCGGCCCGGCGGTGCGCAGCAGCCCGCAGATTCGCCCCACCGGCACCCGGCGGTGCGCCGGCAGCTTCCGCACCGCGACCCGCAGCGCCGCCACGAGCAACGGGTCGAAGGACTCGACCGCGTACCGCCCCGGGTAGTCGGCGGTCTGCCGCAGCACCTCGTCGACGAGGTCGAAGTTGAGAGCGAGCGTCGGCCGTTTCAGCTCGATCAGCAGGGGCACCCGACCGGCGACCCGGTCCAGCACCTGCGAAAGGGTGGGAACCCGCTGGTCGGTGCCCTGCAACCGGAGCCGCTGCCGATCGGCCGGGGTCAGCTCCGCGGTGGCGATCGCCGCACCGGTGAGCGCCGTCAAGTCGTAGTCGTGGACGACGACGAGCTCGCCGGAGCGGGTGAGCTGCACGTCCAGTTCGCAGGCGTAGCCAGCGTCGGCGGCTGCCTCGAACGCCGCGAGCGAGTTGGCGGGTCGATTGTCGCCGGTCAGCCCGCGGTGCGCGATCGGGGTGTCGAGCAGCCAACGGTCGTCGGACGACACGCGATCCTCCGGAGCACGCCGTGGAAGGGTTTTCGCGTACCTTACAGCGGCCGGCCCCGGGGCGGCGGTGGGCGACGTCGTCGACTCGCTTCCGCCATGGCCGGTGGCGAGCATGTTTCATGCTGGAGTGGTGATTCGTTTCGTACTGAATGTGCTGTGGCTCGTCTTCGGCGGTGGCCTCGTGCTGGCGGTCGGCTACGGCATCGCCGCGCTGATCTGCTTCGTCCTGGTCATCACCATCCCGTTCGGCGTCGCGTCACTGCGCCTCGCGGTCTACTCGCTGTGGCCCTTCGGCCGCACCCTGGTGCCCAAGCCGGGCGCGGGCGTCGGCTCGGGGCTGGCGAACATCCTCTGGGTGGTGCTGGCGGGATGGTGGCTCGCGCTCTCCCACATCGTCGCGGGCATCGCCCTCTGCGTCACGATCATCGGGATCCCGTTCGGCATCGCCAACTTCAAGCTCGTGCCGGCCGCGTTCTGGCCCCTCGGCCGTGAGGTCGTCGAGGCGCCGTGACCCGCCCCGGGTCGGTCCACAACGGACCTCGCCCGGCCACCCGCAGCGCACACCGCAGCTAACCCTCATCCGACGCTAAGACCGCCGTCACGGGCGGTTCCTAGCGTGTGCGGGCATGGCGACACCACCCGTCGTCGCCGTGCTGAGCAGGAACGGGGTTCGCATGCCACCGCCGACGACCGCCACCCGACCGACCGGTGCCGCCGCCTGGTTGAGTTGCGCCGCGCCACGCCCGACCGCCCGGCTGCGGCTGGTCTGCCTTCCGTACGCCGGCGCCGGCGCCGGCGCGTACCGGCCCTGGTCGACGCTGCTGGGCGACGACGTGGAGGTGTGGACCGCGCAGCTGCCCGGCCGGGAACGCCGGCTGGCCGACCCGCCGCTGAGCACGATGGCCGACCTGGCGCCGCCGCTTGTCGACGCGATCGTCGAGCGGGTTCCGCCCCCGTACGCGATCTTCGGGCACAGCATGGGCGCCCTCATCGGGTACGAGGTGGCCACCCGCCTGCTCGCCCGGGGCGGCCCGGCGCCGCAGCGGCTGGTGGTCTCCGCGGCCCGCCCACCACAGGACAGCGCACCCGTGGGCTCAGCGTACCGACTCGACGACGCGGCGCTGACCCGGTGGCTGCGTGAGCTCGGCGGGGTGTCCGACGAGGTGCTCGCCGACGCCGGCCTGCTGGCGCTGATCCTGCCCACCGTACGGGCCGACCTGGCCGTCGTCGCGTCGTACCGACCGACCACGGTGACGCCACTGCCGCTGCCCGTGGACGCGGTGGCGGCGGCCGACGACCCCCTGATCAGCCCGGACGAGATGGCCGGCTGGGCCGCCTGCACCGCCGCCGGCTTCTCGCTGACCGTCGTGCCCGGCGGCCACCTCTACCTGCACGACTCCCCTCCCCCGCTGGCCCGCCTGTTGAGCGGTGCGCCGTCGGCGGTGGGCGCGGACGTCGAGGGGGTCACCCGGTGAGCCAGGACCTGCACCCGGACCTCGCCGGCCTCACCCCCGAGCAGCGGGAGCTGCTGGCGCTGCGACTGCGCCAGGCTCGTCCACAGCGCCCGGACGCCGCCACCACCTACCCGCTCTCTTTCACACAGGAGCAGCTCTGGTTCCTCGACCGCCTGGAGCCCGGCACCCCGGTCTACAACGTGCCGTTCGCCGAGCGGATCACCGGCCGGCTGGACGTCGCGGCGCTGCACCGGGCGGTGAACGCGGTGGTGGCCCGGCACGACGCGCTGCGGATCGTCTTCGTGCCGGCCGACGGCAACGGCCGGGATGGCGTCGCCGTCACCCAGCGGGTCCGCGACGCCATCGAGGTGCCGCTGCCGGTGGTCGACCTGACCGCGCTGCCGCCGGCGCAACGGCGGGACGCCGCCGACCGGGAGAGCGCCGCCCACGCGGCGATCCGGTTCGACCTCACCACCGGCCCGCTGCTCGCCGTCCGGCTGCTGGCGCTGGCCGACGACGAGCACCTGCTGCTGGTCGCCGCGCACCACATCGTCTTCGACGCCTGGTCGGCCGGCGTGTTCGTCGAGGAGGTGGTGAGCTGGTACGGCGAGTTCGCCGGTGACGTGCCGGCCGGACTGCCGGCACTGCCCACCCGGTTCGTCACCCACGTCGCCGCCCGCCGCCGGCCGGAAGCCGAACGGGAACTAGCCGGGCACCTGGCGCACTGGCGGGAGCGGCTGGCCAGCGCGCCGGCCCGCTCGACGCTGCCGCCGGACCGCCCCCGGCCGCCGGTGCAGACCCACCGCGGCCGCAGCCTGCCCTTCACTGTCGACGCCGCGACGACGGCGGCGCTGGGCGGGCTGGCCCGGTCGGCCGGCGCGACCGTCAACGCGGTCGTCCTGGCCGGGCTCAGCGCCCTGTTGCGTCAGGCCACCGGCCAGGATGACCTGCTGCTCGGCATGCCGGCCGCCGGTCGGGCGAGCACCGACCTGGAGCCGCTGATCGGCTGCTTCGCCAGCATGGTGGTGCTGCGGGTGGACGCGAGCGGCGACCCGACGGCGCGCGAGCTGGTGCGCCGGGTCCACCGCACGGTCAGCGAGGCGTACGCGCACCAGGAGGCCCCGTACGCGCGGGTGGTGGAGGAGGTCCGCCCGGTCCGCGACCCGAGCGTGAACCCGCTGTTCCAGGTGCTGGCCACGATGACCGACGGTGGCGTGGCGCGGCGGCAGGCGGCCGGCGTCACCTTCACGCCGGTGGCCGCCGAGAACGGCCTCACCGACTTCGACCTCTTCGTCAGCCTGACCGCGCACGGCGACCGGGTCGAGGGCGCTGTCGACTTCAACGCCGACCTGTACCTGGACGAGACGATCGCCGCGACGGTGGGCCGGCTGCCGGAGCTGCTGCGCGCCCTGGCGGACGCCCCGGAGCGGCCGTTGACGCAGGTGCCGGGGTTGCACCGGCAGCGGATCGCGCTGGCGGCCACCTTCACCGTCGACCCGGTACGCGACCCGGTGGACTTCTGGCTGCGCTTCCTGCGGGTGCCCGCCTCGGTCGAGCTGGTCGGGTACGGACAACTGCTGGCGCACCTGCTCGCCGGGCCGCCGGCCGACGCCACCGTGTGCCTGCTGCGCTGGGAGGACTGGCTGCGCCGGCAGGACCGCAGCGTTGGCGAGACGGCCCTCGACGCCGCCATGGACGACCTGGCGGCGGCGGTGGCGGCGTACCGGCGGCGCAGTGACGCCCCGCTGCTGCTGGTGGTCTGCCCCGCGTCGCCGGGTGTCGACCGGCGAACGGCCGACGGTCGGCTCGACGACCGGCTGACCGCGTTGGCCGCGCGTACCCCGGGCGTGCACGCGGTGTGGGCCGCCGATCACGCCGGCACCTACCCGGTGAGCGAGGTCAGCGACGAGCGCGCCGACGAACTGGGGCACGTGCCGTACACCGGCGAGTACTTCGCGGCCCTCGGCACGCTCGTGGTGCGCGAGCTGCGCCGAGCCGCCGGTCAGCCAGGCCGGCAGGTGCTTGTCGACGGCGATCGGCTGCCGGTCGACCGGCTCACCGAGGCGCTGCCCGGCCACGAGGTACGGGCCTGCCCGCCCGACGGTCTGGCCGCCGCGCTGGCCGCCGCCGACCCGGCGACGACTGTGGTGCTCGACACCGACGCGGAGACGGTGGCGGCGCTCCGGCGCGACCACCCGGGCCTGCTGGCGCTGGCGGTGCCCGCCGGCTGGGACGACGCGCGCCGATTTCTCGCCCACATCTGGCCGCTGGACCCGCCCGGGCCGCGGACCGGCGCCGGACTGGCCGCGCCGATCGGGCCGGAGCGGGCCGCGTACCTGGCCGAGGAACTGAGTACGGCCGCCGCCGTCGCCAAGCGGAGCCGACCCGCGCCGACCCGGACGGCCGGGCCGGACGTCGCGGAGACGGTCGCGCCGCGCACCCCGACCGAACGACGTCTCGCCGATCTGTGGGCCACCGCGCTCGGCGTCGAGCAGGTGGGTGTCACAAGCGACTTCTTCGGCCTCGGCGGCCACTCGTTGCTCGCCACCCATCTGCTGTCCCGGGTGCAGGCCGAGTTCGGTCGGGAGGTGTCGCTCTACACGCTGTTCACCAACCCGACCGTGGCCGGGCTCGCCGCGCTGCTGGACGCCGACACCGACGCCACCGCCCTCGCGCCGCTGGCTCCCGCCGCACCCGGCGCACCCGCCGTCGCGTCGTCGGCGCAGGTCCGGCTCTGGGCGCTCGACCAGCTCGGCGACGACGTGGTCCGGCACAACACCACCGCCGCCCTGGAGCTGCGCGGCGACCTGGACGAGGCGGCGCTGCGTCGGGCGCTGGACGACGTGCTGGCCCGGCACGAGGTGCTGCGGACCACCTTCCGGGACCGGGGTGGCGAGCCCGAGCCGGTGGTACGGCCGTACCTGGACCCGTGGCTGGAGACGCTGGACCTGACCGCGTTGCCAACGTCGAAGCAGGCCCGTGCGCTGCGCCGGGCGGCCGGTGACCTGGCCGCCCACCGGTACGACCTGGCCGCCGGCCCGCTGCTGCGGGCCCGCCTGGTCCGGCTGCCCGAGCACCGCTGGCACCTGCTGCTGGGCATGCACCACATCGTCTGCGACAACACCTCGTGGAGCATCCTGCTCGACGAGGTCGCCACCCGGTACGCGCACCACGCCACAGGCGTCGACGCGCCGCTGACGCCGCTGCCGGTGCAGTTCGCCGACTACGCCCGCCACCAGCGCGACTGGTTGGCCTCGACCGCCGTCGAGCCACACCTCACGTACTGGCGGGACCGGCTGCGGGACACACCGACCCTGTTGGAGCTGCCCACCGACCACCCGCGCCCCGAGGAGCGCTCCGACGTCGCCGGCTACCAGTCGCAGCGGATCGCCGCCGGTCTCGGTGCGGCCGTCCGGGAGCTGGCCCGCGCCGAGGGCGTCACCCCGTTCGCCGTCCTGCTGGCCGGCTTCGCCGCCCTGCTGCACGCCGAGAGCGGCCAGTCGGACCTGGTGCTCGGGGTACCCACGGCGGGCCGGGAACGGGCCGAACTCGCGCCGCTGATCGGTTGCTTCGCCGACCTGCTGCCACTGCGGGTCGACGTGGCCGGCCGGCCCACGTTCCGCCAGCTGGTGGCCCGGGCGTACCGGACGGCGCGGGAGGCGTACCGGCACCAGGGGTTGCCGTTCGCGTCCATCGTGGAGGCCTTGGGGCTGCCCCGGCAGGCCGCGCACCACCCGCTGTTCCAGTGCGTGCTGAACGTCATCGACGGCCCCGACGAGGTGCCGGAGTTCGCCGGGCTGACCGCCACCGGGGTGGAGGTGCCGAGCGTCGGGGTCGATTTCGACCTGTTCCTCAGTCTCACCTGGCAGGGCGACGAGTTGCACGCCGACCTGGCGTACCGCGCCGACCTGTTCGTCCCGGAGCGGATGGTCCGACTGCTGACCGGGCTGGGGCGGGTGCTCGACGACGGGGTGCGGCGGCCGGACGAGCCGGTGGGCGGCGGGACGCGACCCGCAGCGACCTCGCTCAGGCCCGCGCCGGCGACGCCCCGCCTGGTGGTCGGCGGCACTGTCGAGCTGCCCGAGCTGGCGGCGACGGTCCGCTTCTGGACGCAGCTGCTCGGCCTGCCGTACGCCCTCGGCCAGCTTCCGTCCGGGGCGCTGCTGCGGCTGCTCCGTGATCCGGCCGCCGGCCTGGCGACCACCGCCCGGGACCGCAACGTGCTGGTGCTGCGCTGGGACGACCGGCTGGTGCCCGGCCCGCTCGGCGCGGCGGCCGTCGCGCTGCGCGACTTTCACGGTGAGCTGCTGGCGGCAGTGGACGTCTACCGCGCCCGGAGCGCAGCCCCACTGACCATCGTGGTCTGCCCCGCCGCACCCGCCTACCGGACGCCACCGTGGGAGGCGCTCTTCGCCGAGCTGACCGGGCGGCTGCGCGACGCCCGGCCCGAGCTGGACGTCGTGTCGGTGCAGGCGTGGGCGCGGCGCTACCGGGTGCCGGAGCTGAACGCGAGCGACGAGTGGTCACCGGAGCTGTCCGCGGTCGCCGGGACCCTGCTGGTACGGCGCGCGGTGCGGCATCCGGCGGTCGGCCGGCTGGTCGTACCGGCCGGGCCGGTGCCACACCAGGCGGAGCTGGCCCGGCTGCTCGCGACCCAGGCCGGGACCGGGCGCGAGGTGCTGCTCAGCTCGGCGCCGCTGGCCCCGGAGCTGTCCGCGCTGGTCGCCGCCGGGATCATCGGGTACGCCCCGACCCCGCCGGTCGACGCCACGACGCTGCTCCTGCACCCGGCCACCGAGCCCGGCCCCACGGACACCCGGGCGCTGTCCTTCGACCCGGCGACCGGGCCGGCGCCGCTGCTGCGCGGCCTCTGGTCACTCGACGCGGCCAGCTCGACCGACCCCGACGAACCGGTCGACGCGCTCGCGCCCGGTCTGCTTGCCGAGGTGGCCACCGAGCTGGCCGACGCGGCGGCCGTGCGGGCCGCCGTCGCCGACGGGTACCGCCGGTCGGCCGACCGAGCCGCCGCCGCCCCCCGCACCGAACGGGAACGCCAGCTCGTGGCGATCTGGTCGGAGCTGCTGCGCACCAACCAGCTCGGCATCCACGACGACTTCTTCGCCGTCGGCGGTGACTCGCTGCTCGCCATGCAACTGGTGGCCCGCTGCGCGACGGCCGGCATCGACGTCACACCCCGCCAGCTCGTCCGCCACCCCACCGTCGCCGACCTGGCCGCCAGCCTCGGCGAGCCGGCGGCGACCGCGTTCGACGCCGAGCAGGGCGAGGTGCGCGGCGACGCGCCGCTGACCGGAGCACAGCGCTGGTTCACCGACCTGCTCGCCCCCACGATGACCCGGCCCGCCCTCTTCAACCACCCCTACTACCTGGAGCTGGCCCGTCCGCTCCCGCCCGAGCTGCTCCGCGAGGCGGTACGCCGGCTGGTCGCCCAGCACGACGCGCTGCGGCTGCGGTTCACCCGGCTCGCCGACGGGAGCTGGCGGCAGCACCACGCCGACCCGGCCGACGCCGTGCCGTTCGTCAGTCACGACCTGACCGGCGTGCCGGTGCAGGAGCGGGAGGCGGCGGTGCAGGCGCGCTGCGCCGAGGCGCAGACCTCGTTGGATCTCGGCGTCGGCCCGCTGACCCGGGTGGTGCACTTCCGGCTCGGCCCGGAGCTGCCCGACCGGCTGCTGATCGTCAATCACCACCTGGTGGTGGACGCCGTCTCCCGCGGTCTGCTCCTGGCCGACCTGGAAACCCTCTGCGGCAAACTGGAACGCGCCGAGGACCCGGCCCTGCCGGCGAAGACCACGTCCTACCGCGCCTGGGCACGGCGGCTGGCCGAGTACGCCGGTTCGACGCGGCTCGCCGAACAGCTGCCGTTCTGGCTCGCCCAGGCCGACGACGGTGTGCTGCGTCGACTCGCGGACGAGCCGGAGACCGGGCCGTTCCGCCTCGGCGACCTGGGGTTGGCCACCGTGACGCTGGACGAGGCAGCCACCAGCGGGGTGCACGCCGCCGCACGGCGCCTGCGGGCCAGCGTGCGGGACCTGCTGGTGTGGGCGGTGGCGGACACCATCGCCGGGCGCACCGACGGCGGCGCGGTGACCGTGGCCACCACCGGCCACGGCCGCGAGGCGCTCTTCGACGACCTGGATGTGAGCCGCACGACCGGCTGGTTCCAGGTGCTCTACCCGCTGCGGTTGCAGCTGCCCTCCACCGCCGACCCGACCCGCTCGGTGCGCTCGGTGATCCGGCAGCTCGCCCGGGTGCCGGACAACGGCATCGGCTACGGGCTGCTGCGCCACCTCTGCCCCGACGAGGAGGTACGCACCAGGCTGGCCGCGACCGCACCGCCGATGGTCGCGGTGAACTACATGGGTGGCTTCGGGTTCGACGACGTCGCCCCGGCCAACCAACTCCTCGACGTCTGCGCGGCGCCGTTCGGGCCGACCGAGGACAGCGACGGGCACTGGCCCTTCCCCTTCGACGTGACCGGGTCGCTCACCGGCCCTCGGCTCCGCGTCGACCTGAGTTACGCCACCCCGGCCTTCCGGTCGGGGTCCGCTGAACACCTGCTCGACGGCATCCGGACCAGCCTGCTGCGCCTGGCCGGAAACCACGGGCAACCGCCACGGCAGTAGGAGGAGACCCCATGGCGTTCCGACGCCCGACCCGGTTCGCCGGGTTCACCACGATCTGGTTCGGCCAGCTGCTGTCGGCGCTCGGCACCCGGATGACGAACTTCGCCCTGAGCATCTGGGTGTGGGACGCCACCGGCCGGGCCTTCGACCTGACCATGCTGATGGCGTGCGCGTTCGGCGCGACAGTCATCTTCAGCCCGATCGCCGGCGCGCTGGTGGACCGGTGGGGGCGGCGACTGACCATCGTGCTCAGCGACATCGGGTCCGCGGTCACCACCGCCGTCGTGCTGCTGCTCTTCCTCACCGGCTCGGTCGAGGTGTGGCATCTCTACCTGGTCAACCTGGTCACCGGCGCGTTCCTCGCGTTCCAGCTGCCGGCGTACCAGGCGACCATCACGGTGATGATGGAGAAGGGCCAGTACCCGCGGGCCAACGCGATGATGTTCGCGGTCCGGACCATCCCGGTGATCTTCGCCCCCGGCTTCGCCGCCGCGCTGCTCGGCCTGATGGACATCAAGGTCATTCTGTTCATCGACGCGCTGTCCTACGTGGTGGCGATCGGCGCGGTGCTGCTCGTGCAGCTGCCGCCGGTGCCCCGCTCGACCCAGCCGGACGACGGCGGCTTCTGGTCCGACACGGTCTACGGCTTCCGCTACATCCTGGCCAGCCGGGCCTTCACCGGGCTGGAGGCGATCATGTTCGCCATCAACGTGCTCGCGGCGGTCGGCTTCGCCCTGCTGGTGCCACAGATCCTCGCCCGCACCGACAGCAGCACCAACGCGGTCGGGTTGGTACAGACCATCGGCGCGGTCGGCGGCGTGGCCGGCGCCCTGCTGCTGGGGCTGCTACCGAACACCCGGCACAAGATCCGCCGAATGCTCGTCGCCATCCTGGTCTTCAGCGTCCTCGGTCGGATCATCTACGGCGTCGGGGACAGCATCATCGTCTGGTCGGTCGCCCTGCTCTTCCTGCACCTGTCCATCCCCTTCATCGACGGGTACGCCCAGTCGGTCTGGCAGGAGAAGGTGGAACCGTCGCACCAGGGTCGGGTCTTCGCCGCGCGGCAGTTCATCGAGGACCTGGCGTACCCGGGTGGCACCGCGCTGGCCGGCATCGCCGCGGACCGCTGGTTCGAGCCGATGATGCGCGACGGCGGGCCCGGGGTGCCGTACTTCGGTTGGTTGGTGGGGAGCGGACCGGGCGCCGGCATGGGCCTGATCTTCGTGATCGTCGGCCTGTTCGGCATCGGCGTCGCGGCGGCCGGCTTCGCCTCACCGAGCATCCGCCGGATGGAGGTCGACCTGCCCGACTACGACGAGACCCCCGCCGTGCCCGCGCCGCTGCCGGCACCGACCGGCACCGACGAGCTGACCGACGACCGCGCGGTGGTGGCGAAGTGACGCTCACCGAGGTGGTCGCCGGGGTGCTGGAGGTCGACCCGGCCCAGGTCACCGACGACTCCGGACCGCAGACCATCGGCACCTGGACGAGCCTGCGGCACCTGCAACTCGTCGTGACTTTGGAGGAGGTCTACGGGCTCTCCTTCGCCTTCGAGGACATCCGCGACGTCCGCAGCGTCGCCGACCTGCGCGCCGTGCTGCGGGCCAAGGGCACGGAGGCCGCATGAGCGCCGACCTGCTCGCCCGGCGCACCCGCTGGCAAGCCGTCACCCGGCAGCGCCCCGAGCCGGTACTGCGCGTGGCGCTGCTGGCCAGCTACACGGTGGACCCGCTGGTGCCGTACCTGGGGTTGGGCCTGCACGACGCCGGGCTGCCCGCCACCCTCAGCGTCGGCCCGTTCCAACAGGTCGTGCAGCAGTGCCTGGCCACCGACGGCTTCCTCGCCGAGACCCGGCCGGACGTGCTGGTGGTGGTGCAGCGGCTGGAGGAGGCCGGCGACCCCGGCCCGGCCGGCGCCGACTGGGCGACGGAGCTGCTGGCCGGCGCGGAGGCGGCGGTCACCGCCGCGCGTCGCCACGGCGCACTGCTGGTGTACGTGCTGCCTGCCGTCCCCGCCGCCCGCCCGTACGGCCCGGCCGACGGGATGCACGCCGACGGCGTGACGGCCAGCGCCACGGCGGTCCGGGAGCGACTGCGTGACCGGCTGGCCGGGGACCCGGGCGTGCTGCTCGTCGACGCCGACGAGGCGGTGCGGGAGGTGGGGGACGGACGGGCGTACCACCCGGCGCTGTTCCGGTTCGCCAAGGTGCCGTACGTCGAGGAGGTCTTCGGGCGGCTCGGCGCCGCCGCGTCCACGCTGGTGGGTGTCTTCTTCGGCGCGGTCTGCCGGGCGCTGGTGCTCGACGGCGACGGGCTGGCCGGTGCGGCGCACCTGCTGCCGGCGCTGCGGGAGCTGCGCGAGGCGGGCGTACGCGTGGCGCTGCGCGCCAGCGGCCCCGGGTGCTGGTCGACCGGCGACGCCGTGGAGCTGCTGCCGGTGCTGGACGGCTGGGTCACCGACGACCGTCCGCTGGCCGATCAGCTCGCCGAGATCGCCGCCGAGCTGGACGTCGCGCCGAACCAGCTCGTGCTGGCCGGCACCGGCCCCACCGAGGGGTACCGGGTGGCGCTCGGCGCGGACCCCCGGAACTGGTCGGACGAGCTACGCGCGGCGGGGCTCACCCACCGGCTGCCCAGCCGACGCTGGAGCGGGGGCACACCCGCACCGACCACCGCCTCGACCGCGCTGTCGCTTGACGACTTCGTGGCCGGCCTGGACGTCCAGGTCGACTACCGACCGGTGACCGCCGACGCCGTCGCCGAGGTCGCCGAGGTGGTCGCACGGGCGCACGACTTCGCCCTGGCCCCGGCCCCGCCGGCCGCCGCGCTCGCCGAACGGGCCGGTGACCTGCTGGCGGTGCGGGTACGCGACCGGCTCGGCGACTACGGCACGTCGGGGCTCGTCGCGCTCGACCGGTCCGTCCACCGGTGGACGGTCGACGTGTTCTCGCTCTCCTGCCCGGTGCTCGGCAAGGGCGTCGAAGCGGCGGTGCTCCGGGAGCTGACCCGGCGCGCCAAGCTGGCCGGCGCCGACGAGGTGCTGGTCCGCTGGACCGACACCGGTCGCAACGGCACCGCCCGACGTTTCCTGGCCGACCTGGACGCCGTCGTACCCGCCGATCCGGGGGTCCGGCTGCGCACCGCCCGCGCCGACGAGACAGCGGCGGCGGACCGGGTCACGGCGGTGCGGCGATGAGCGCGCCGCCGCCGGTCGGCGTCGGGGTGGCCGCCCTGGCGCACGTCCTCGGCGAGCAGGTCGACGTGGCGGCGGCCGCCGCCGCGTACACCGAGGATCTGGACCGGGTGCGGTCCTGGGAGTACCGGGGGTTTCACCGGGCCGGGCCCGGCGTCGGGGTCACCGACCTCGCGGTGGTGGCTGGCGCCACCGCGCTGGACCGGGCCGGGTTGTCGGCCGCCGACGTGGACCTGGTGGTGCTGGCCATTCCCGACCTGGCCGAGTACCTCTACTGGGACCCGGCCGCCCACACGCAGGCGCGGCTCGGCGCGCACCGGGCCGAGGCGGTGCTGCTCAACCAGGCCTGCGGCGGTGGGGTGGCCGCGTTCGACACGGTTGCCGGCCGGTTCGCCACCCACCCGAAGTATCGAACCGCCCTGCTGATCGGGGCGAATCGGGTCGCCGAGCCGTACTGGAACCGGATGGAGGTCAACACCAGCATCTTCTCCGACGGCGCCGCGGCGGCGGTGCTGGTCCGCGACCACGGCCGGTGCCGCTGGTTGGCGACCGAGACGATCAGCGACGGCCGGTACGCGGGGTTCATGCGGATGCCGGTCGGCGGCGCTGCGCGGCCGTTCACCCCGGACGGCGACACTCCCCGCGTCGGTGACCCGGCGGACCGGCTCAACGAGTTCTTCGCCGGTGACGTGCGGAAGATGTTCGGCTTCGTCGCCACCATCCGGGAGCGCAACCGGCAGGTGGTGGAGGCGGCCTGCGGCCGGGCCGGCGTGACGCTGGCCGACGTCCGCCGGTTCCTGCACTTTCACGACAACGCCCGCCAGTTCGCCGAACTGGCCAAGGACCTCGGCGTGGAGCTGGAGCGGACCAACGTCGAGCTGGCCCTCACGCACGGCCACGTCGGCTGCGCCGACCAACTGATCGGGCTGGAGCACCACCTCGGCACCGGCGAGCTGACCGACGGGGATCTCGTCGCCCTGACCAGCACCGGCAGTGGCATGCACTGGGTCTGCACCCTGCTGCGGGTCTGACCGGCCGTGTCCACCGACGGCGGCGCCGTGACCGGCGCGCCGACAACGACCCCGCCCGGCGGGGAGAGGAAGGAAGACGGAATGAGAGTCGAGGAGGTCCTCCTCCGGATCCGCCGGCTACGCCGTCCCGACGCGCCCGCGGACCCGGAGCTGGCACCCGGCCTGGTCCACCTGGACGACGCGGCGGTCACCACCGTCGCGTCCGCCGGCAGACTGCTCGCCGACGTGCCCGCCGAGAAGCTGGCCAGCCCGAACTTCCCGCTCCGGCCGCTGCGGGTCGCCATCACCGGCACGTTCACCCCGGGCACGGTCGAGCCACTGCTGCGGGTGGCGTTGCTGCGCATCGGTATCGCCGCCGAGATCCACGTCTCCGGCTTCGACCAGGTGGTCCTCGACCTCAGCGACCCGGGCTCCGCGCTCGCCGAGTTCCGGCCGGACGTCACGCTCTGCCTGCTGCACGACGGCTGGTTCCTGCCCGCCGAGTGGGACCCCGGCGACCTGGGCGGCCTGGCCGACGCGCTGGGCGAGCGGGCGGCCGTACTGGAGGCCGCCGTTCGGGGCTACGCCGCCCGCAGTGACGGCGCGTTGCTGCTGCACACCGTGCCGCTGTCCCCGTTGGAGCACCGCAGCCTGGTCAGCTTCCGGGGCCGGGCCGCGCTGGGACGGGTCTGGCGGGAGCTGAACGGGCGACTGCTGGAGCTGGGCGAGCGGGACACGACGTACACCCTCGACCTGGAGACGTTGCTGGTGGACCACGACGGCCCGGTGCGCGACGAGCGCCTGTACCGGTTCGCCAGCATGGCCTGGACGCCCACAGTGGAACGCCGCTACGCGCACGAGGCCGCAGCCTTCTGCCGGGCGGTCCTGGGCCGGACGGCGAAGGTACTCGCGCTGGATCTGGACAACACGCTCTGGGCGGGCGTGCTGGGCGACGACGGGCTGGCCGGCATCATGCTGGGCACCGACTACCCCGGCAACTGCCACCGGGACGTGCAGCGACGTGCCCTGGCGCTGCGCCGGCAGGGCGTGCTGCTGGCGGTGTGCAGCAAGAACGACCCCGACCTGGTGACCGAGGCGTTCGCACAGCACCCGGATCTGCTGCTGCGGGCCGACGACTTCGTGGCGCAGGCGGTCAACTGGGGGCGTAAGGACGACAACCTGCGTCAGCTCGCCGGCACCCTCAACCTCGGCCTGGACGCCGTGGTGTTCGCCGACGACAGCCCCTTCGAGTGCGAGCTGGTACGCCACGAGTTGCCGGCCGTACGGGTGGTGGAGCTGGCCGGCGACCCGGCCGGCTTCTCCGGAAGACTGCTCGCCGAGGGGCACTTCACCGTGCTGGCCACCGGCGCCACCGACCGCGAGCGCACCGAGCTGTACCGGGCCCGCAGCGGCCGGGAACGCTTCGCCGCCACCTTCGACTCGGCGACGGACTACCTGCACGAGCTGAAACTGCGGGTCGCCGTCCGCCCGGTGGACGACCTCAGCCTGCCCCGGGTCACCCAGCTCGGGTTGCGCACCAACCAGTTCACCATGACCGAACGGGCGCACACCGAGGCGCAGACCCGCCAGCGCGCCGCCTCACCCGACCACCTGGTGCTCACCGTCGAGGTCACCGACCGGTTCGGCGCCGAAGGGCTGGTCGGCGGCGTGTGGCTCGATCGGAGCGACCCGGACGCCTGGGTGATCGAGAACTTCGTGCTCAGTTGCCGGGTCTTCTCCCGTGGCGTCGAACAGGCCGCGCTGCACCGGGTGGCGGAGTTGGCCGGCTCGACCGGCGCCACCCGGTTGGAGGCGCTGTTCCGACCCACCACCCGCAACAAGCCCGGCGGGGCGGTCTGGCCGGCCGCCGGTTTCACCGTGGCGTCCGAACAGGACGGCACCACCCGGCACGTGCTGCCACTGCACCCACCGCCCCGGCTGTTGCCGGCGTGGATCGCCCTGGAGGAGGGAGACGTCCGTGCCTGATCTGTTCACCACCGTCGCGGACCTTATCGAACAGGTCGCCGACGTACCGGCCGAGCGGCTCTCGCCCGATGTCCGGTTCGCGACGCTGACCAACTGGACCAGCCTGGAGGCTCTGCGGCTGCTCGCCGCGCTGGAGGACGAGCTCGGGGTCCGGCTGGACCTGCGGGCGTACCTGGCGGTGACCGCCGTCGGCGAACTGGTCGGCCTGGTCGCCGGCGAGCTGGACGGGGCAGCGCGGTGACCGCCACCCGCACCGAGGCGCCGCCGGCCGCGCCGACCCGGCTCGCCGACGTCGACCTGGACCTGCTGCTGCTGATCCGGCACTTCGAGCTGGCGCTGCTGGACATGTTCGGCCGGGGCGAACTGCACGGCACCACACACACCTGCCTCGGCCAGGAGTACGTGCCGGTCGCGCTGCAGCCCCTGCTCACCGACGGCGACTTCGTGTTCAGCAACCACCGGGGCCACGGCCACTACCTGGCCCGGTTCGACGACCCACACGGGCTGCTCGCCGAGGTGATGGGACGCGAGGGCGCGGTCTGCCACGGGGTCGGCGGCAGCCAGCACATCCTGCGCGACCGTTACCTGTCGACCGGGGTGCAGGGCGAGAGCGCGCCGGTGGCCGCCGGGGTCGCGCTGCACCTCAAGCGCGCCGAGCCGGGCCGGCTGGCGCTGGTCTACCTCGGCGACGGCACCTGGGGCGAGGGCGCGGTCTACGAGGCGCTGAACATGGCGGCGCTGTGGGGCCTGCCGCTGCTACTGGTGGTGGAGAACAACGGCATCGCCCAGTCCACGCCGACCACCGCGCAGCTCGCCGGCAGCATCGGCGGGCGGGCCCGGGCGTTCGGGGTTGACCACCTCCGGGTCACCTCCACCGACACCGCGGTGGTCCGGTCCGCGCTGGCGCCGGTGCTGCGCCGGGTCCGGGAACGCTGCACGCCGTACGTGGTGGAACTGCTCACCCACCGCGTGGGGCCGCACAGCAAGGGCGACGACAACCGCCGCCCCGACGAGCTGGCGTACGCGAGGGCGCACGACTGGTACGCCCGGTACGCCGAGGCGTACCCGGAGCAGTTCACCGCGCACGACGAGCGGCAACGCGCGTACGTGGCGCAGGTGGTCCGGGAGGTCACCGGTCGACCGGAGAGTCGCTGGGCGGAGGCGGACCGTGGCTGAGCGGGTGGTGGAGAACCTCAACCAGGCGTTGCACGCGTTGCTGGCCGACGATCCCGGGTTGACAGTGCTCGGGGAGGACGTGGTCGACCCGTACGGCGGGGCGTTCAAGGTGACCCGAGGGCTGTCGACGCGGTGGCCGGACCGGGTGCGGTCCACCCCGTTGAGCGAGGGAGGCATCGTCGGCGTGGCCGGTGGCCTGGCGCTGGCGGGGCAGAGCGCGATCGTCGAGATCATGTTCAGTGACTTCGTGGCGCTGGCGTTCGACCAGATCCTCAACTTCGCCAGCAAGTCGACCGCCATGTACGGCCGGCGGGTGCCGATCCGGCTGGTGGTGCGCTGCCCCACCGGCGGCAACCGGGGGTACGGCCCGACGCACAGCCAGAGCCCGCAGAAACACTTCGTCGGCATCCCCGGTCTGAGCCTGCACGAGGTGTCGCCGTTCCACGACAACCGGGCGGTCCTCGCCGGCATGCTCGCCACCGGGCGGCCGGGGCTGCTCTTCGAGGACAAGGTTCTCTACACCAACCGCATGTACGCCGACGGCGTGGTGGACGAGCTGTTCCGCTACGACCTGATCGGTCCGGACGCCGACGTGGCCCGGGTCTGGGTGGACGACCCGGGGCAGGCCGACTGCGTGCTCGTCGTACCCGGCGGGTTGGCCGCGCGGGCCGTGTCGGTGGCCCGGGAACTGCTGCTGCGCGACGACATCGTCTGCCAGGTGCTGGTGCCGTCACGCCTCTGGCCGGTGGACGCGGACACCCTGCTGCCGCCGATCGCCCGTGCCGGCCGGGTGGTGGTGGCCGAGGAGAGCACGGCCGGCGGCACCTGGGGCGCGGAGTTGGCGCACGTCGTGCACCAGCGGCTCTGGGGCGCCCTGCGGGCACCGGTGCGGCTCGTGCACTCCGCCGACAGCGTCATCCCGACCGCCGCGCATCTCGAACGCACCGTGCTGGTGCAGGACGCCGACATCCACCGGGCCGTGAAGGAGGTCGTCAGCGGTGACTGACCTGGTCGTTCCCAAACTCAACAACAACGACACGACGTACGTGCTGATCGACTGGCTGGCCGCGGACGGCGAGCAGGTGCGCGCCGGTGAGCCGATCGCCGAGGTGGAGACCTCCAAGGCGGCCGAGGAGTTGCTCAGCGACCACACCGGCGTGCTGCACCGGGTCACCGAGGTCAACCAGGAGTGCGCCCCCGGCGACGTCATCGGCCACGTCTTCGACAGCGAGGAGGCCCGACAGCGCTTCCTCGCCTCGACGGTCGCCCCGGCCGGGCCGGCGCCCGACGCCCACCCGGGCGGGCCGGTGCTCACCGACTCGGCCCGGGAGTTGGCCGCCGCACACGGTCTCGGTGACGACGAGCTGCGCGCGCTCGGCAAGGCGGTCGTGCGGCGTACCGATGTGGAACGCCTGCTGGCCGACCGGTCGGCGGCGCCCGCGGTGACGACCGAGCCGGTGGTGGTGGCCGCGGCCGCCGCGCTCGCGGCCGGCGACGGCCCGGAGCCGGACGACCCCCGCCCGGTGCACGCGCTCTCCCGGGCCCAACGGGCGGTGGCCGCGGTGGTCACCGAGTCGCACCGGGAGGTGCCGGCCGCACTCGCCGTCATCAAGGTACGCGTCGACGCCGCCCTCGCGGTGGCCCGGCAGCTCACCCGTACCACCCGCACGCTGGTCGGCCTGCCGGAACTTCTGGTGAAGGCGATCGGTGAGCTGCGCGAGGAGCACCCGTTGCTGTTCGCCGCCCCCGGCGACGGCAGCAGCGTACGGCTCGCCGAGTCGGCGCACGTCGGCGTCACCATCGATGTCGGCACCGGGCTGTTCATCCCGGTGGTCCGGGACGTGGAGGAGCTGACCTGCGCGGAGATCGCCGAGACGCTCATGGACTTCCGCTCCCGGGCCGGCGGGACCGGCTTCCGCGCCGGCGAGCTGGCCGGCGGCACCATCGTGGTCTCCCTGCACACCGACCCGGACGTGGTGCTCGCCGGGCCGATCGTCTTCCCGGGCCAGACCTGCGTGGTGGCGATCGGTGGCACCCAGGACGAGCTGGCCCTGGACGCCGCCGGCCAGGTCGTCACCCGCCGGTTCGTCAACCTCAGCGCCGTCTACGACCACCGCGTGGTCAATGGGCGGGAGGCGGTCGCCTTCCTCCAGGCGGTGAAGGCGGCGCTGGAGGCGCCGGCCCAACTGGCCGAGGAACTGCCCTGAACACGGAAAACGGGAGACACCCGGTCTCCCGCCACTTCTAACTTATACCGCACTGGGGGGCTTGCGGCAAGACCCCGTTTATGACGCAGAATCGTCGGCCGAGGCCAGTTTCTGCCGAAATGGACGTCATATTTTGCCTACCTCCGTGTTCGCACTTCCCGATCACCTCTCCCCCAAGGCCGACCCGGCGCTCATCGCCCACGACGAGCGGCACTTCACCGCCATGGCGGCGAGCCTGGCGCAGCTGACCGCCGAGCTGTCCGACCGCCTCGACACCGCGCGCCGGGCGCCCGGCGGCAAGGGCCGGCAGGCCGTCGACCGGGACGAGGAGGTCCGCCGGCTGACCGCCCGCCTGCGCTCGCTGAGCCGCTACGGACTGGACCTGTGCCTCGGCCACGTGGTCGAGGCGGACAACCCCGAGCCGGTGTACGTCGGACGTCGCGGCCTTACCGACAGCACCGGCCGGCGGCTGCTGCTCGACTGGCGCTCACCCGCCGCCGAGCCGTTCTTCGGCGCGACCCACGCGAACCCGATGGGCCTGGCGAGCCGCCGCCGGTACCGCTGGACCCGCGGCCGGATCAGCGACTACTGGGACGAGGTGTTCACCCCCGACGGGTTCGTGGGGCACGCCGTCGCGCTCGACGACCAGTCCGCGTTCATCGCCAGCCTCGGCAGCGCCCGGTCGGCCCGGATGCGCGACGTGCTCAGCACGATCCAGGCCGACCAGGACGCCATCATCCGGGCGGGTTCGGCCGGCGCCCTCGTCGTCGACGGCGGTCCGGGCACCGGTAAGACGGTCGTCGCCCTGCACCGCACCGCGTACCTGCTCTACTCCGACCCGCGCCTCGGTCAGCGCCGGGGTGGGGTGCTCTTCGTGGGGCCGCACCAACCCTATCTGGCCTACGTCTCCGACGTGCTGCCCAGCCTCGGAGAGGAGGACGTGCAGACCTGCACCCTGCACGACCTCGTGCCCGAAGGGGCCACGGCAACCGTCGACACCGACCCGGAGGTCGCCCGGCTGAAGTCCTCGGCCGAGCTGGTCCGGGCGATCGACGCGGCCGTCCGGTTCTACGAGGACCCGCCGACCGCCCCGATGACGATCACGGTCGGTGACGCCGACGTCCGGCTGAGCGCCGACGACTGGGCCGACGCGTTCCGGGCGCCCGGTCCGGGCACCCCGCACAACGAGGCGCGCGAGGAGATCTGGGAGGAGTTGCTCACCATCCTCATCGACAGATACGACGGCGACGAGCCGGACGACGTGCTGCGCGACTCGCTGCTACGCAACCGGGGACTGCGAGCGACGGTCAACCGCGCCTGGCCGTTGCTCGACGCGGCCGAACTCGTCGGTGACCTGTGGTCGGTGCCCGCGTACCTGCGTAGGTGCGCGCCGTGGCTCAGCCCGGCGGAGGTTCGCACGCTGCAACGCGACGAGCCCCGGGCCTGGACCGTGTCAGACCTGCCGCTGCTCGACGCGGCCCGGCAACGGCTCGGCGACGCAGAACGGGCGGGGCGCACCCGCCGGCACGACCCGGCCGCCGCCGTCGAACGCGAGCACATGACCCGGGTCGTCGACGAACTGCTCGCCGCCGACACCTACGACGACGGCGAGGGCCTGCTGTCGATGCTGCGCCAACCCGACCTGCGCGACGTCCTGGTCGACGACTCCGCGCTGCCGGACGTCGACCCGGACCTGCTGGCCGGCCCGTTCGCGCACATCGTGGTGGACGAGGCGCAGGAGCTGACCGACGCCCAGTGGCAGATGCTGCTGGCGCGCTGCCCGTCGCGCAGCTTCACCATCGTGGGAGACCGCGCCCAGGCCCGGCACGGGTTCACCGAGTCGTGGCAGGAACGCCTCAAGCGGGTCGGGCTGGACCGGGTCACGCTGGCCTCGCTGAGCATCAACTACCGGACACCAGCGGAGGTCATGGCGGAGGCCGAGCCGGTCATCCGGGCCGTGCTCCCCGACGCCAACGTGCCGACCTCCATCCGCGGCAACGGGCTCCCCGTCGTCCACGGATCGGTCGCCGACCTGGGGTCGATCCTCGACACCTGGCTCGCCGCGCACACCGACGGGATCGCCTGCGTCATCGGCGACCCGACGTTCCCGCCCACGGCCCGCGTCCGGTCACTGAGCCCGGAGCAGGCCAAGGGGCTGGAGTTCGACCTGGTCGTCCTCGTCGACCCGGAGACGTTCGGCACCGGAATCGAGGGGGCGGTCGACCGCTACGTCGCGATGACCCGGGCAACCCAGCAACTCGTGCTCCTGACCAGCGGCTGATGGCATGCCGCCGCGCCAGGTTCGGGAAACGCCCGCTCAGCCCAGCCGGGCGGTCTCGGCGGCCAGGTGTTCGCGGACGCTGCGGGGGCGCATGTCGGTCCAGGTCCGCGCCACGAAGTCCAGGCACTCCTGGCGGCTGCCGGCGCAACCGGCGTCCCGCCAGCCGTCCGGGATTTCCTTGTGGCGGGGCCAGAGGGCGTACTGCTCCTCGTCGTTGACCAGAACGCGCTGCTCGTCAGCCATCACGGTTTCCTTCCTCGTGTCGGGCCAGGTGCAACTCGCGGGCGAGACTCTCCGGGGACAACGCCCGGATCTCCGCGAGCAGGTCGGCCAGGTCGCCGTCCGTGGGTGGGGCACCCGCCGGGGGTACGTCGGCGGTCGGTCGTGCCAGCGCGGCGACGGTACGGGCCAGCGCGGTAGGGGTGGGTGACTCGAAGATCGCGGCCGGTGGCAGGTCCACGCCGAGCGCGTCGCGCAGCCGGGCCACCACCCGGGTGCCGAGCAGTGAGTGCCCGCCCAGCTCGAAGAAGTCGTCGTGCGGGCCGATCTCGTCCACCCCGAGCAGATCCATCCAGATCCGCCGCACCACCTCGTACGGCTCGTCGGTCGGCGCGGGTGGCGGGGCCGCCGGGGTGGGCTGCGGCGCGACGTCACTGGGGTCGAGGGGTGCCGACCGCTGTGGCTGGAACCGCTCGACCCAGTGCCGCTGACGAGCGAACGGGTACGTGGGCAGGGGCACCCGCCGTCGTCCGTCGGTCCGGCCGTCGGGCCAGCGCACCGGCACCCCCGCCAGCCAGAGCCGGCCGACCGCCAGGGCGACAGTGGCGTCCTCGCCGGCCGGTGTGCGGTCGGCGGGCAGGGTGGTCGACACCGGAACGCCGCGCGCCGCCTCGTGTTGGCGGGCGAGGGTGGCCAGGGTGCGGCCGGGGCCGACCTCCAGCAACGCGAACCGCTGGCGCAGCAGCAGGTCGGCGTTGGCGGTGAAGTTGACCGGTCGACGCAGCTGCCGCACCCAGTA
Source organism: Micromonospora sp. NPDC050784 (assembly GCF_044456765.1). Classification (NCBI taxonomy): domain Bacteria; kingdom Bacillati; phylum Actinomycetota; class Actinomycetes; order Micromonosporales; family Micromonosporaceae; genus Micromonospora; species Micromonospora sp. NPDC050784. The sequence goes on from NZ_JBITGG010000009.1 coordinate 23,127, forward strand.
GGCGGGGTCGGTGGCCTCGTCGTCGGTGAGCCAGCCGCCCGTCACGTTCGACACCACGGGCAGGGTGGGCGGGCGCAGCGGCACCTCGCGCAGGTGCGCGGCGAAGCCGGCGAGGGCCGGTTCCATCATGGTTGAGTGGAAGGCGTGTGAGGTGCGTACCTCCCGGCAGGCCACCCCGCGCTCGCGCAGTTCGACGGCGAGCGCGGCGACGGCGGCGGTCGCGCCGGACACGGTGGTGAGCCGGGGCGCGTTGGCGGCGGCCACCTCGACGCCGGCGGGCAGCAGGGGCGCGACCTCGTCGGCGGGGAGGTCCACCGAGAGCATCGACCCGGGCGCCTGGGCCTGCATGAGCCGGCCTCGTACGGCGACGGTGGCGAGCGCGTCCGGGAGGGTGAAGACGCCGGCACGGCACGCGGCCACGTACTCGCCGAGGCTGTGTCCGGCCAGGGCCGCCGGGCGTACGCCGTCGTGGTGCAGCAGCTCGGCGAGCGCGTACTCGACGGCGAAGAGGGCCGGTTGGGTGAGCCAGGTCTCGTCCAGCTCCGGCGCGGCGGGAATCGGGTCACCGGGTGGGCAGAGCAGGGTGCGCAGGTCCACGTCGAGGTGCGGGCGGAGCAGGTCCGCGCAGCTGTCGAAGGCGGCCCGGTAGACGGGTTCGGTGTGGTACAGGGTGCGGCCCATGCCGGCGTACTGCGCGCCCTGGCCGGGGAAGAGCAGCGCCACTCCCGCCGGGGCGCCGGTGGCGACGCCGGTACGGACCAGCGCCGAACCCCGGTCGGCGAGCTGGGCTGCGGCGACCGCCGCGGTGGCGGCGACGGTGACCAGCCGGTGTCCGAGCTCCGGCCGGGACCCGCGCAGGGTGTACGCGACGTCGGCCAGCGGGAGGTCGGGGTGCTCGGCCAGGTGGGTCGCGAGCTGCGTGCGAGCCCGGTCGAGCGCGTCGGCGTCCCGGGCGGAGAGCACCAGCAGTTGGGTGGTGTCGATGTCGGTGGGGGGACCGGGCTCGGCGGGCTCGACGGCCTGGAGGACCACATGGGCGTTCGTCCCGCCGATGCCGAACGAGCTGACCGCGGCGCGGGGCGGCGTGTCGAGGTCGGGCCAGGGCTGCGCGACGGTGGGTACCCGGAACGGACCGCCGGTCAACTCGGGATGCGGCTCGGTGCAGTACGGGCTGGGTGGCACGACGCGATGGTGCAGCGCCAGCGCCGCCTTGATCAGGCCGGTCACCCCGGCCGCGACGTCGAGGTGCCCGAGGATCGCCTTGACCGAGCCGAGCGCGCACCGGCCGTCGGCGGTGCCCCGGAACGCCTCGGCGAGGGCCCGCAGCTCGATCTGGTCGCCCAGTTCGGTGCCGGTGCCGTGCGCCTCGACGTACCCGATGCTCGCCGGTTCGACCTCGGCCAGTTCCTGGGCGGCCCGGATCACCGCGACCTGCCCGTCCACCCCGGGCGCGGTGAAACCGACCTTCACCCGGCCATCGTTGTTGATCGCCGAGCCGCGGATCACCGCGTACACGGTGTCGCCGTCGCGGCGGGCGTCGGCCAGCCGGCGCAGCACGACCACTGCGACGCCGTCGCCGCCGACGGTTCCGCTGGCCCGCACGTCGAACGGTCGACAGTACCCGTCGCGGGACATGATGCCGCCGACCTCGTGGCGGTAGCCGGTGCCGGCCGGCAGCAGCACGTGCGCGCCGCCGGCGAGCGCGACGTCGCACTCCCGGGCCAGCAGCGCCTGCGCGGCGAGGTGCACCGCGACCAGCGAGGACGAGCAGGCCGTCTGCACCGCCACGGCGGGGCCGCGCAGGTCCAGGTGGTACGCCACCCGGGTGGGCAGCGAGTCCTTGTCGTTGGCGAGCATCAGCTCGTACTCGCTGACCGAGTCAAGCTGTGGGTTGCGGAACAGGTGGTGCAGCAGGTAGCCGCTGGCCGCGGCGGCGGCGTACACCCCCACCAGCCGGTCCGGGTCGCCGGTGAGGTGACCGGAGCGCTCCAGCGCAGTCCAGGCGCACTCCAGGAAGAGTCGTTGTTGCGGGTCGAGCAGCCGGGCGTCGCGGGGCGAGTAGCCGAAGAAGCCGGCGTCGAACCGGTCGACGTCCGACAGCGCGCCGTGCGCCGGTACGTGGTCGGGGTGGCGCCGCTCGTCCTCGGGCACCCCGGCGGCGGCCAGTTCCGCGTCGGTGAAGCGGGTGATGGTCTCCGCGCCGGTGAGGACCCGCCGCCACAGCTCGTCCACGTCGGCGGCGCCGGGGAACCGGCCGCCCATGCCGACGATGGCGATCTCCAGTCCGGTCTCCTGATCGGTCATGGCCGTCCCTCCCCTGCCGGCACCGGACGGGCACGTCGGGCCCGCTCGGCGAGGGCCTGCTTGCGTTCGTCGCGGCGGCGACCGGCGGCCGGATCCGCGGGTGGCGAGACCACCGACGGTCCGCCGTCGAGGAACCGGGCCAGCAGCGCGATGGTCGGGTACCGGAACAGCTCGACGGCGGGCACCGGGCGGCCCAGCCGGTCGGTGAGCCGGACCTGCGCCCGGGCCAGCAGCAGTGAGGTGCCGCCCAGGTCGAAGAAGTTGTCGTGCACGCCCACGTCGGCGAGCCCGAGCACGTCGCGCCACACCTCGGCGACGGCCCGCTCGATGTCCCCGTTCGGTGCCACGTACGCGGCGCCGAGGTCGGCGCGGGTCACGGCGGGGGCGGGCAGCCGGGACGGGTCGAGTTTGCCGCTGGCGTTCACCGGCAGGTCGTCGACCACCACGAAGGCCGTCGGCACCAGATATCGGGGCAGTTGCCGGAGCAGGTCCTGGCGCAGCTCGTCCACCCGCAGGTCGTCGCCGACGAGGTAGCCGACCAGCCGCCGCCCGCCGGGCGAGTCGGTGCGGACCACGGCGGCGGCGCGGCGCACACCGGCGCACTGCCGGAGTCGGGCCTCCACCTCGCCCAACTCGATCCGGTAGCCGTTGATTTTGACCTGGTTGTCGGCCCGGCCCAGGAAGACCAGTTGCCCGTCGGCGCGCCAGCGGACCAGGTCGCCGGTGGCGTACATCCGCGCCCCGCGCGTCGGGGCGTACGGGTCGGGCACGAAGCGCCGAGCGGTGAGGGCCGGGTCGCCGTGGTAGCCACGGGCCACCCCGACGCCGCCGAGGTGGAGTTCACCGGGGACGCCGGGAGGCACCGGCCGCAGCTCGGCATCGAGCACGTAGGCGCGTACCCCGGTCAGGGGTCGGCCGATGGGCAGTTCGGTGCCGTCCGGGGCGCAGCGCGCGGCGGTGGCGGTCACCGTGGCCTCGGTCGGGCCGTACCCGTTGATCAGGAGCCGGTTGCGCGACCAGGCGGCGGCGACGTCCGGCGCGCAGGGTTCGCCGCCGACGGTGAGCACCCGCAGGTCCGGCACCTCGGCCGGGTCCAGGGCGTCGAGCACCACCGGGGGCAGGTCGGCCACGGTGACGCCGTGCCGGACGAGCGCGGCGGCCAGGTCGGGGCCGGGGGTGCGCTCGTCCGGGCCGAGCAGGCGCAGCGTCGCACCCACGGTGAACGCGGTGACCACATCGGACAGTGACACGTCGAAGCTGATCGAGTGGAACTGGAGGACCCGGTCGTCGGCGCTGACACCGACCAGCCGGGCCTGCGCCTCGGCGAGGTTGCACAGCCCGCGATGAGTGCCGACGACGCCCTTGGGAAGCCCCGTCGAGCCGGACGTGTAGATCAGGTAGGCGGCGGCGTCCGGGTGGACGGCTCCCGGCAGCGGGCCGGCGGCGGGCGGCAGCGGCTCGTCGAGTCGCAGCAGCGGCACGTCGCTGGCGGGCAGCGCGAGCTGCGCGTCGGCCCCGGTGAGCACCAGGGCGGCGTCGGAGTCGGTGAGCAGGTAGGCCAGCCGGGCGGCCGGCAACTGTGGATCCAGGGGCAGGTAGACCGCGCCGGCCCGAAGCGTGGCGAGCAGGGCGACCACCCAGTCCGGGCCGGCGGGCAGGCAGACCCCGACCGTGGTCTCGGGCCGTACCCCCCGGGCCACCAGGGCGCGGGCCAGCCGGTCCGCCCGCACGTCCAGCTCCCGGTAGGTAAGCGTCTCCTTTCGGTACGCCACGGCAACCGCGTCGGGGCGGGCGACGGCCTGCCGGGTCACCAACTCGGGAAGCAGCGGCTGCTGTGCCGACGGGGTGGCGGTGGCGGCCCACCTGTCGACCAGGTCCCGACCGGCGTCCGGGTGCAGCAGCGGCAACCCGGCCACCGGGGTGTCCGGGTCGACGAGGGCGGCGGTGAGCAGCGTGGCGAGCTGGTCGGCGAGCCCCCGGGCGGTGGCCTCGTCGAAGAGCCGGGTCCGGTACTCGATTCGCCCGTCGATCCGACCCTCGTACGGGATGACGGTCAGCGTCAGGTCGAACATGGAGGTGCCGGTGTGGGTCTCGCCGCTGGCCAGCACGGTGACCCCGGGCAGCGTCAGGCGCTGCTCCCAGCCGTCCTCGACGGCGAACATCACCTGGGCGAGCGGGTGCCGGCCGGGGTCGCGGACCGGTCGGATCTCCTGCACCAGCGCGTCGAAGGGCACCGGGTCGGTCAGTGCGGTGAGCGCCGTGTCGCGCAACTGGTCCAGCAGCCCGGCGAAGGTCAGCTCCCCGTCGACCCGGCTGCGCAGCACCAGCGTGTTGACGAAGAAGCCGACCGCCGTCTCGCTGTCGAGGGTCTGCCGGTTCGCCACCGGGGTGGCGAGCAACAGGTCCGGCTGTTGGCTGTGCCGGTGCAGCAGCGCCGCCCAGGCCGCCGCGAAGATCATGTACGGGGTGGCGCCGGTGCGTCGGCCCGCCTCGGCGACCCGGTCGGCCAGCTCGGGCGGCCAGGAGAAGTCGATCTCGTGGCCGGCGTCCTCCAGCTCCGCCGGTCGGGGCCGGTCGGTGGGTAGGTCGAGTCCCGGCGGCGCACCCGCGAGGGCGTCGCGCCACCAGCCCAACCGCCGGGCCAGCTCGGTCGGGGCGAGCAGCCGGTCCTGGGCGAGGGCTGCCGGCACGTCGCGCGGCACCGGCGGTAGCTGCGCTACCCGTCCGTCCCGCGCCGCCGCGTACGCCGCCGACAACTCCTCGAAGAGCAGGCCCATGCTCCAGCCGTCGCAGACCACGTGGTGCAGGGAGAGCAGCAGCGACCAGTCGGCCGGGCCGGTGCGGCACAGCGTGGCGCGCAGCAGCGGGCCCCGGGCCAGGTCGAACGGGCGGACCGCCTCGGCGGCGGCGTACTCGTCGATCCGGTCCGCCGCGACGTCGCGTACCTCGAGGGGCACGCCGTTCGGCGGCAGGACCAGTTGGTACGGCTCCCCGTCCAACGGAACGAACACCGTGCGCAGCGCCTCGTGCCGCGCCACCACCAGGTCCAGCGCGGCGCGCAGGGCCCCCACGTCCAGGTCGCCACGCAGGTCCAGCCGGTACGGGACGTGGTAGGCCGGGCTCTCCGGGTGGAGTTGGGCCAGCAGCAGCATCCACTCCTGGGCGGCGGTGAGCGGGTGGATCCCGTACCGGTCACCGTCGGCGCGCAGAGCGGCGAGGAAGGCACGCCGCCGCTCGGGCGGCAACGCGTCCACCCGCTGTCGCAGCCCGGTCGGGGTGAGGGCGGCACTCATCTCGCGCTCCCGTGCTCGTACTGGTCGAGCAGGCCGGCGAGGTCGGCGGGCGGTGCGGCGTCCGGCGGGAGCGCGTCGACCGGCCCGGAGGGCTGGACCGCCGCCTCGCGGACCCCGGTGATCTCGTCCGCCGCGGCGGCCAGAGCCGCGACGGTCGGGTGGTCGAAGATCAGTCGCAACGGCACCTCCGCGCCGATCGCGGCGGACAGCCGGGACCGCACCCTTGTCGCCTTCAACGACCGGCCGCCGAGGTCGAAGAAGTCGTCGTCGCGTCGACGCACCGGCACACCGAGCACCTCCCGCCAGATCTCGGCCACGGTCCGCTCGGTCCCGGCCCGCGGGCCGGTGTCCTCGTCGTCGGCCCGGGCCGCCTCCGGAGCGGGCGGCACGTCGGGGGCCGGCCTGTCGTCCGGTACGACCAGCGCGTCGGGTGCGGGCAGCGCCTTGGTGTCCACCTTGCCGTTGCGGTTGAGCGGCAGCCGGGGCAACGCCACGAACACGGCCGGCACCAGGTGATCGGGCAACTGCTCCCGGGCGCGTTCCCGGACCGCCTCGACGTCCACCCCGTCGGCGGGCACCACGTACGCGACCAGTCGGGCGTCGCCCGCCCCGTCGCGGTCGGCGCGCACGATGGCGTCGCGCAGCAGCCCGCTGCCGCGAAGCACCTCGGTCACCTCGCCCGGCTCCACCCGGTAACCACGGATCTTGACCTGGTGGTCCAACCGCCCGATGAATTCGATCAACCCGTCGACACGTTGCCGGACCAGGTCGCCGGTGCGGTACAGCCGACCCCCGCCGCGCGGCCCGAACGGGTCCGGCACGAACCGGTCGGCGGTGGCCTCCGGACGGCCGAGATACCCCCGAGCCACCCCGTCCCCGCCGATGAACAGCTCACCGAGCACGCCGGGCGGCACCGGCTGGAGGAACCGGTCCAGCACGTACACCCGGGTGTTCGCGACCGGGCCACCGATCGGGACCACCTGGTCGTCGGCGGTGAGCCGGGCGCAGTCGTACGTCGTGGTGTAGGTGGTGCCCTCGGTCGGGCCGTACCCGTTGACAAGTGTCGTGTCCGGGCAGGCGGCCCGCAGTCGGCTGACCGCCACCCGGTCGGCCTGTTCCCCGCCGAAGGTCAGGTAACGCAACCCGGCCAGGGCTTCCGGAGCCTCCGTCGCCAACTGTCGGGACACGGAGGTGGCCAGGAACATCATCGTCACGCCGGTGGCGCGTAGCCGCTCGCGCAGCCGGTCCGGCACGATCACGTCGTTGATGTCCAGGTCGGCCAGGCAGGCGCCGTTGAGCAGCGCCCCCCACACCTCCAGGGTGGCGGCGTCGAAGGACATCGTGGCGGCCTGCCCCATCACGTCGTCGGGGCGTACGTCGACGAAGTTCGTGTCGCGGACCAGCCGGACGATGTTGCGGTGGCTGACCCCGGTGCCCTTGGGCCGGCCGGTCGAGCCGGAGGTGTACATGACGTACGCGAGCTGGTCGGGCTGGATGCTCACCTCCGGCGGGCCGGCCGGGTCGGCGGCGGCCGGCAGCCGGTCCAGGACGATGCGCGGTGTCCCGTCGTCCGGCAGCCGGTCGGCCAGCGCGGCGGTGTGCAGGATCGCTCCCGGCGCGGCGTCGCGGCACATCAGTGCCAGCCGTTGCGGCGGATACCCGGGGTCCAGCGGCAGGTACGCGGCACCGACCTTGAGCGTCGCCAGGGCGGCGATCACCCAGCCGGCGGTGTCGGTGAGGCAGAGTCCGACAAGGGCCTCGGGGCCGATGCCCAGTCGCCGCAGGTGCCCCGCCAACTGGTTGGCCCGCCGCTCCAGCTCCCGGTAGCTGAGCACCTCGTCGCCGTGGCGCAGCGCCGGCGCGTCCGGCGTCTCCCGGGCCCACTGGGCGAACAGGTCGGGCACCGACCGGTCGCGGGGGTAGGCGGTTTCGGTGGCGTTCCACTCGGCCAGCACCCGCCGTTCCGTCACCGGGTCGAGCAGCGGCAGGTCGGACAGGCGCGCCTCGGGCCGCTCCCCGGCCCGTGCGAGCAGGACGGTCAGCGTGGCCCCGATCAGCGCCGCGTTCGGATGGGTCAGGGTGACCGTCGGCGATCCGGTGTCGTCGACCAGCAGCCGCAGCACGCCCCGCGCCCCCGGCGGCAGCGCCCCGAGGCCCACCGACACCACCGGTCGGTGCTCGGTCGCGGGTAGCCCCGACTCGTGGGCCCGCGCCTCGCGCAGCGCCGTCCGGACCAGGCTCCGCAACTCCGTCCAGGTGGGATTCTCGGGGACCCGCACTCGCACGGGCAGCCATCGTCCCGGCACTGTCGGGCCGGCCGGTGTCTCGGCGAGCAGGTCGCCGCCCCCGGTCCAGCGGTGCAGCAGCCCGAACACACCGGCCAGCGCGTCGACCAGCACCTCGGACGAGCCACCCGGCAGCGTCACGCCGGCAGTGCCGCCGTCCGCCGTCGTTCCGGGTACGGGCGGGAAGGGCAGGTCCGGTGGCTCCGGAAGGGCGTCGAGTTGTCGCTGCCAGAAGGCGACGAGGTCGGGCGCGACGATCTGTTCGGACATCGGATCTCAGCTCCGATCGGGCAGGCGAAACGCAATGCCCGGAATTCTGCGGCGGACCCGTGCCGGTTGCTTGTACGGGCCGTGCACGTGCTGTGGGGGCTGCCTGAGGGAATCCTGAGGGCGGCATTATGCCGATACCGCATAGCAGTCAGTAAGTACACCGACTCTTTTGGTTATGGCGATGATGCTCAATGAAGACAATGATCGTGCCGGGGGGAAGCCACGCCGGGCGTCGGCTACGGACGACCGGTTGTCTCTTCACTCACCTGAGCCTCCACGAGAGAAAACAGGAGTGGTGGATGTCCGGAGACAGACTCAACCATGCCTTGCGCCCGTCAGCGCCCGTTCGCGACCACCGCGGGGGCGAGGCATCGGCACCGGGTCAACCGCACCGAGGCGGTGATCCGGGGCGTGCGCTGCGCCGCCTCGCCGACGTCGGCGACCGCACGGCCGCGCACCTGTGGCTCACCATCCAGCCGGACCTGCTCACCACCACCCCCGACCCGGCCGACGCCCCGCTGGCCGACATCTGGCGCGTGGCGCTCCAGCACCACCTCGACGGCGAACCGCAGTTGGCCGCCGCCCGGTTGGCGATGATCCCGATCGACGCGGCCGGCCCGCACGCCGTCCAGGTGCACTGCCACGCCGCCGTGCACCACCTGATCGAGGGCGACATCGAGCGGGCCACCACCGACGCCGAGGAGGCCGCCCAGGCGGCGCACGGGTGCGACTCCCCCGCCGCCCACGAGGCGTACGCCCGGCTGGCCATGCTGCTGGACGCGGCGACCGGCGACGCGTCGGCGGCACGGCGGCGAGCGCAGCCGGCGGAGGGGCTGCGGCACGCCGACGTCGGCCTGTTCCGGCTGATGATCCACCTGGACCTGGCCGGCTACCTGCTCGGTGTCGGTGATGCCTCCGACGCACTGCGGCACGCCGAGGCGGCCGTCCGGCTGGCCGAGGTGACCGGGGACACCGGTTACGAGCCCTACGCGCTGGCCCTCACCGCCTCGGCGAAGTGCCTGCTGGGCCGCCTGGAGGAGGCGCTCGCCGACAGCGCCGCCGGCCAACGTCTACGGGAGCTGGCCGGGATCGGCGCCGATGAGGCGTTCTCCCTCACCACGCTCGGGATGGTGCACCGCCGCCGACGTGAGCCGCGCCAGGCCCGCAAGGCGTTGGAGAGCGCCCTGGCCATCCTCGGCAACGGGCAGCACCGGCCGATGTCCCGCGCCCTGATCCTGGCCGAGTTGGCGCGGATCCGGGCCGCCGACGACCTGCGTGCCGCCCGGGACCTGGCCGAACGAGCGGTCACCATGGCCCGCGAACCCGACCGGCCGTACGCGCTGCTGGCCCGCGGTTGGGTGGCGCTGCTGCGCGGCGACACCGACGCGGCCCACTTCGACGCCGCCGAGGCCCGCACCGGCGCCACCGTCGGACGGCGGCGAGCGACCCTGATCGAGGCGCTGCAACTCACCGTCCTGGCGGCGGAGGACCCCCGGGCCGCCGCGGGCCTGCTCGACGACGCCGCCGCGCTCTGCCGGGATCTCGGCGACCCGGCCCAGGAGGCCGCGGTCCGACTGATCGCCGCCCGACTCCAGGGCCGGCAGGCCCGGCGCGGCGCGGAGGGGGCCGAGCAGAAGCTGCGCCGCTGCGGGGTACGCCTCGACCCGGGCGTCGCCGACGGGCTGACCGCCATCACGCTGCGCGTACCGGCGGTGGTCATCCACACCCTCGGCGACTTCCGGGTGTTCCGGGCCGGTGCCGTGGTGCCGTACGGCGAGTGGCAGTCCAAGAAGGCCCGGGATTTGTTGAAGATCCTCGTCGCACATCGCGGCCGGGCGGTGCCGCGCGCCCGGCTGATGGAGTTGCTCTGGCCGGACGAGTCGCCGTCGCGGACCGCGAACCGGCTCTCGGTGCTGTTGTCCACCCTGCGTCGCGTGCTCGGCACCGGGCAACGCACCAGCGGGCGGGGAGCGGTGCTGGCCGACCGGGGCTCGGTGGCGATCGACCTCGACGTGATCGACGTGGACGTCGAGTCGTTCCTCACCGCCGCCGAGGAGGCGCAGGCCGCACAGCGCGCGGGGCACCCGACCGCCGCCGGGATGTTGATCCGCGCCGACGAGCTGTACGGCGGGGACTTCCTCGCCGACGACCCGTACGAGGACTGGGCGCAACCGCTGCGCGAGGAGGCACAGGTCGCGCACACCCGCGTGTTGCGGGCCCTGGCACAGCACACCTCGGACACCGATCAGAAGCTCGTCTACCTGATGCGGCTCGTGCACCGTGACCAGTACGACGAGGACGCGCACCTGGAGTTGGTGGAGGTGTTACGCGCCGCCGGCCGGCACGGTGAGGCACAGCGGCGCTACCGCGCGTACGTCGAGCGGATGCGGGAGCTGGGCATCGACCCGGCGCACACCGACGCCCCGGGCACGTCGACCGGCTCCGGTTCGCGCGCCGACTCGTCGGCCGGCCCGGAGTCGCGGGTGGCCCGGTGGCGGGCGCCGGCCACGCTGTCCCGGCCCTGGACGACGGAGTTCGGGGGTGCCGAGATCCCCACCCAGCGGGCACTGAGCTTCCAGAGTCTGAGCAAGCACCCGGTCTGACCCGAGGTGAGCGCCGAACGGGCCGCCCAGTCCTCCTACCGGTGACTGGCCTCGCGTCCGCTCCACTTCGGATGTTCGTCGTTCCGCCGGGCATTTCGGGGTAGGTGGAGCTGTCGGACCAGCGATCGACGACGCACGTCCGTCATCTACCCGGTGTCCACCGAAGGTGATTCACTGGCTCTCCTGAGTAAGCAGCCGAGCGGACGGACGGCGGACGTTGATGAGGTCGAGGGCTGCCGAAGAGCCGGACGGTACGCGGGACGCTGCCGCGCTACCGCCTGGATGCCGGCCCGAGGAGCTGCTGCCGACCAGCACGATCGAGGTCGACGGCGTTCGCATCGCGGTGTTCTCATGGTGGGCGGCACTGATCGGCCTGGAACTCATCATGCTGGTGGCGCGCGGGGTGTGGCGCGTCTTCACCGGTGCGTCGGACCGGTTCGCGGTCACCTTCCTCACCATGACCGCGTTCGTCATCGTGGCCGTCTCGGTCGGCATCGTGACCGCGCACCGGCGGTGGCTGCCCTGGGTCATGCTCACCATGGCCACCATCGTTCTCCTGGTCCTCGCCATCGTCGTGATCCCGGCGGGCTGACGGATGGCGACCTCGTCGCGACGGTTCTTCATCGGATGCGGAACGAGCGCCTACTCGCCGGAGTCGGGTTTCGAGGATCGACCCGAGCTGGTGGACGAGATCCGGCGCATGAGCGACCTGTTCACCCGTTACCTGCCATACGAGCCGGTGCCGGGCTTCGGGCCGAACCTGTCCCGGGACGAACTCACCGGACAACTCAGCCGCTTCCTGACCGCTGCCGACCGGCATCCCGACGACATCGTCGTCTTCTACTACACGGGTCACGGCGAGACGGACGGTGGTGACCTGATCCTCCCCTTCCCCGGGACCACCTCGGACCTGTCCCGGACCGGAGTGTGGGCCAGTGAACTCACGAACTGGTTGATTCGTGGGACCGTCGTGCAGCGGTTTCTGGTCATCCTCGACACCTGCTTCGCCGCGGCGGCCACCCGGGACCTGAGCAAGGGCGCGCTCGATCGTCTCGACCTGCTCGGCGGTCGGGCCGTCAACCCGAGCATCGCCGTCCTTGCCGCCGCCCGCCCGCACGAGAGCGCCGGATCGGGCGCGTTCAGCCGGGCACTCGACGCGGCGGTACGGCACCGGGCCAGCGGTGGTCACGAACCGCGCTATCTGGCTCTGAACGCCGTGTACAACGTGGTCCGCCACGAGCTGCCGCCGTGGCAGCGGGCGCGGATCCTGCAGGCCGACGACGGTGACACGGTCACCGAGTTCCTGCCGAACCCCCGGTACAACCAGACCCTGCACGGGCTGAACCTCCGTGCCCAACGCGACCACGAGCAGCAGGTTGCCCGGCGGGTGGAGTTCCTCAGCCACGTCCTGCCCCGCGCGCAGGGCCTCGACGTCGTGGTGGAGGGCGTGTGGCTGTTCACCGGGCGTACGGCGGCCCTCCGCAGCTGCGCGGCCTGGCTCCGTCGGCCGCCCGGCACGCCCCGGTCGACCCTGGTCGTGACCGGAAATCCAGGATCCGGCAAGTCCGCTCTGCTGTCCCGGCTCTACATGCTCGGAAACCGGCGACTGCGCAGCCGGATCCCGGTGACGCCCGGGAACGACGAGGTGGACGTCCCGGAGAACGTGTTGACCTGTTTCGTGCACGTGCGTGGCCAGACTGTCGGCCAACTGCTCGCGGCACTCTGCCAGGCGCTCGATGTCGACCAGGCGGCGAACATCGAGGAACTGTTGTCGGAGGTGGCGTCCCGGGACCAGCACCAGGCAATCATCCTGGACGCACTTGATGAGGCAGCAGACGTCGAAAGCGTCATGCGGGAGGTCATGCAGCCCCTGGTGCGGGGCGCCGGCAAGACCAACGTGCGGATCCTCATCGGCACGCGACGGCACTTGGTGGACCGACTGGGCCGGGACGTGGTCGTGCTCAACCTCGACGACGCGGAGTACGCCGACCAGGAGAGCGTCCGGCGCTACGCCGAGCGGTGCCTGCGCGAGTTGGGGAACCCGAGCCCCTACCTCTCCGTCGCCGCGAACCTCACACAGGAGGTGGCCAGCGCCGTCGGCAACGCGGCCGGTCACTCGTTCCTGGTCGCGCTGATCTCCGCCCGAAGTCTCGCGCTGCGCGACTATGTCGTCGACCCGGGCGACGCCGCGTGGCGACGCGCGCTGCCCCGATTCGCGGCCGAAGCGATGCGCCGCGACCTTGAGGACCGGTTGGGCGAGTCGGCGAACAAGGCCCGCGATCTACTTCTGCCCCTGGCGTACGCGGATGGTGCCGGCCTGCCGTGGGAGGACATCTGGGCGCCGCTGGCCACCAGGCTCAGCGGCAAGGCGTACACGGACGCCGACATCGACTGGCTCATCGAGCACGCCGGCTACTACGTCGTCGAGGCCCTGGCCAACCAGCGCTCGGTCTACCGGCTCTATCACGAGGCCCTCGCGTCGTACCTCCGCTCGAACAGGTCGAACCGGTCGGTCCAGCGGACGATCTTCACCTTCTTCGAGAAGCGGTCCCAGTTCTCGGCGACGACGGGTCGGGCGCGCTGGTCGGAGGCCCACCCCTATGTGCTGGCCAACCTGGCCAGCCACGCCGCGGCCGCCGGAAACCTCGACCGGCTCCTGCTCGATCCTGCCTTCCTGACCGAGGCGGACCAGAACCGGCTGCTCGCGGTATGCGACAGCGCCATGACCGAGGAGGGCCACGCCGCCGGACGGGCATACCGAGAGGCCGTCCATCACTTCGGCCGCGCCGACCTCCGGGAGCGACTCAGCTATCTCGAACTCGCCGCACGGCAGCACGATGCGAGCGCGTTGGCCGAGCGGATCGCCGAACAGGGGGTGCAGCGGCCCTGGCGGACGCTGTGGGCCTCGTGGAGGCCACCACACCCGCACCGGATCCTCGGTTCACCGGTCGATGGGGTGACCGCGCTGACCCTGGTCCCCGGCAACCCGGCGGACCTCGTGATCGCCGGAACCCGACGGGGCGCGCTGCACTGTTGGGATCCGCTGCGCAACCCGTCACAGCTGCATGTCGCCCGACCGTACGGCTTCAAGGTCGTCGGACTGGACGTGGTCGAGCTGAACGACCGCCCTCACCTGCTGGTCAGCGAGTCCCAGGGGCGGATGGGCCTGCACGACCTGCCGACCCTGCGCCCGGTGGCTCAGAAGCGACTCACCTGGCTGGGCTGGATCGAGTCGGGGGCCGCCCTGCGCGTCGGCCGAACACTGATCGGTGTGGCGGCGCTGGGCCGTCGCATTCGCGCTGTCCGCATCTCGGCAGACAACTCGACCGAGCCGGAGATGGAGACGATCGACCGGAGTAGGCGCAGTTGGTTCCCACGACTGCGGCGCGTTCCCACCGACGTACCAGAGTTGATCAAACCATTCGTGCACCCGTACGAGCTGACGGCGATAGCCACCACCCACCTCGCCGGCGAACCGGTCATCGTGACCGGCGCGTCGAACGGCTACAGCTATCTCTGGGACGCGCTCACCGGGGAGCAGATCGCCTCGCTACGCCACGACGACTCCCCGACGTCGGACGAAGCCGACCTGAGGTCGGTGACGTCGGCGGTCACGGCTCTGCTCGTCATCGACGACGGGGACGCGAAGGTGGTGGTGCGCGGGTTCTCCGACGGTCGTGTCTCCAGCTCGCGGCTGGAGAGGTGGAGTTCCCGGGTGCTCTGGACGGGGCCGGTGGCGAGCAGGAAAGCACACGCCCACACCGTTCACGCGATGACTGCGTTACGGGTCGGGGGCGAGGAGGTCATCGTCACCGGTGGCGCAGACGGGTTTCTCCGCCCGTGGTATCTCGACTCGCTCCGCCCCTTCGGCCCGCCCTGGCGGGGGCACACCGGCGTGATCCACGCGGTCACGACGGGAGTGGTGGAGGAGCGGCAGCTGATCATCAGCGGCTCCGCCGACGGCACGGTGCGGATGTGGGACCTGGACGCTCGACCGAGGGTCACCGGCGCCTGGCAGGGACACACCAGAACCATCATCGACATGGTGGCCACCACCGTCGAGGGACGCACCGTTCTCGTCACCGCTAGCAGTGACGGGATCGTCCGGATCTTCGACGGTGAGTCCGGGCACATGCTGCGTAGCTGGTTCGCCCACACCGGCGGCGTCACCTGCCTGGCGATCGGCCAACGATCGGGCCTGCCTGTCGCTCTCACCGCCGGCCGTGGCGGTGGCACCCGGGTCTGGGACCTGTCCACGGCCGACCTCGTCGCGGAGCCGTTCGTGTTGGAGGGTTCCATCGTGACAGCGCTGACCGCCGGAACGTCGGACGAGGGCGACTTCGGTTGCGCTGGCGACGCGGAGGGCACCGTGCACACCTGGCGTCTGGACGACGGCCAGGCACTCGAGAGCCGGCCCCTGCCCAGACCGGCCCGGGTCGAGCGGTTGGCCGTCCTGTCCACGGCGGACGGGCCGATGGTGCTCGTTGGTGACGCACACGGTCGGGTGACGGTCTTCCACGGGCAGCGCCTCGACTCGGTCGAGTACGTCGATCAGGTCGCTCGTGGAAGGATCACCGCGTTCGGGATCCTGGACGACGACGCGGCGTTCTCCGTTCTGGTCCTCGCCGGCGAGGACCTGACCATCTGGGACGTGGCCAGCGGTAAGGGGTACCGGCGCCATCTACCCGGCGTCACCTGCCTGGCGGTGGGTGTCGGCGGTCGGGTCCTGTTGGGCTACGCCAGCGGCGTCGTGGAGGAGCTGAAGGACCCGACCGACCAGGGCAGCGTTCAGCAGCGGTCGGTCGAGGGACGCATCGACGCCATCGCGACCTTCGACGTGGGAGACGGCATGGTCGTCGTCGCGGCGACCGAGGAAGCGGCGTTGGCGGTGTGGCGACCCACCAGCGCGGACGGACCGACGTCGGGAGCGGGACCCCGCCAGGGCGGTGTGCAGGCAATGGCCCGCGTCCAAATCGGCGAGGATCTGGCGGTGATGACCGTCGGCGAGTTCGGCGAGATGCGCTTCTTCCGGTTCTCCGACGGTGTCGAGGTGAAGACGCCGTGGACGGTCCATGACGGCTGGATCCGCTCGCTGGCGGTGCATCGGATCGACGGTGCGACGCACGCGGTGACCGGTGGCGACGACGGGTACGTGCAGATCTGGGATCTGGATCGTGAGGTCCGCCTGCGCCGGTTCTTCCACAGTCCGAACCGGCCACAGCTCACTGCCGACCTGACAGTCGTGGACGGGCAACGCGTACTCGTCTGCCCGGCGGCCGATCTGTCGTCGCCGTGGCTCGGCATCATCGAGTACGCGATAGAGGCGTGGAACATCGAGGACGCACCTCGACGGCTCGGCCGTCCATGGCAGCACCGGGATCCGGTTCTGGCCGTCCGGGTGGTGACCGGGCAGGACTTCACCATCGGGTTCACGGTCAGCGCGGGCGCAATGGTCCAGTGGTGGGATGTGGCCACCGGCCGTCGCCTCGGGGGGCTTCGCTTCGACGAACCGGTGACCTGCCTCGCGGTCGACCTCGGCCGGGACACCGTCTACTGCGGCAGCGGCCAGGCGGTGTTCCGGTGGTCTCTGAGCGAGTGCCGCACCGGACGAACTCGTTGGGGCCGGGGCGGCCTCGCGCAGCCCTGGCGGGTCCTGAACGAACTGGTCACGGCCGTCTGTGTCGAGGCCGAGACGTCGACGGTCGCGGTCGGTCTGCAGAACATCATCGTGGTCCTGTCGCACGAGGGCCGTGAGCGGCACCGGATCGAACTGAACTCACCGGTCGCGGCGGTCGAGTTCGGCGCGCCGTCGACCCTGCTCGCCGGATGCGCGGCGGGCGTTGTCGCGTTCGCGTTGACGCCCGGGTGAGCGGGCCACCTGACCTAGGAGTTTTTGTGCCGCTGATCGTCGGGGTGCACGGGATCGGGCAGCAGTACGCGAACGCCGGCACGATGCAGCAGGCCTGGATGCCGCCGCTCCGGCAGTTCCTGCCCGGCTCCGCGGACCTCGCCTGCGCCTTCTACGGAGATCTGTTCCGTGCGCCGGGGCGGCTCCTCGGCGCAGCAGCCGTGGATGTCGGTGGTGTGTCGGAGAGCGAGTACGAAGCGGAGCTGCTCCGGGCCTGGTGGCACGGGGCCTCCGCGGTCGACGCCGCCGTTGTGCCCCCTGAGGCCCGAACCCTGGCGCGGACACCCGGAGGGGTGCAGACGGCGCTGCGGGCGTTGAGCAACTCGCGCTTCTTCGCCGCCGCCTACCGTCGGGTTCCAGCCGCGTTCGACCGCCTCCTGGTGGCGGATCTGCGTCAGGTACGCCGATACATGCTCGATCCGGATCTACGACGGGAGGTGCTGGCCCGGGTCGAGGCGACCGTCGCACCCGACACCAGGGTGGTCGTGGCGCACTCGCTTGGCAGCATCGTCGCCTACGAGGCGCTCTGCGCGCACCCGGAATGGCAGGTCCGCGCCTTCGTGACGCTCGGCTCACCGATTGGCGTCCGCCAGTTGTTCTTCGACCGGCTGCGACCGCCACCACACGCCGACGAGCGGGGTGTGCCGCGCGGCCACTGGCCCGGATCGGTCCGGGACTGGACGAACATCGCCGACGCGGGTGACGTCGTGGCGCTGGCGAAGGACCTGCGACCCACGTTCGGGCCCGCGGTGCGCTCCTTCCTGGTCGACAACGGCGCGCACGCACACGACAGCATCCGGTATCTGACCACCGAGGAGGCACAGCGGGCCGTCGCCGACGGACTGACCGGGGGCTAGTTGCCGAGCGTGACGTGCAAGACCCTCTCGTTGCTGTTGTTCGGGGTGCTGTCCTTGTCGCCGACGTTGGTGGTGGTCAGCCACAACCCTCCGTCGGGAGCCGGCTCCACCGTCCGCAACCGACCGTAGGTGCCACTGAAGTACGTCTGCACGTTCGTCAGGCTGCTGCCGCTGATCACCGCGCGGTACATCCGAGCGCCCCGGGCACAGGCCACGTAGAGCGCGTCGCGCACGATCGTGATGCCGGAGCAGGACCCTTCGGCGGTGGGATAGGTGCGCGCCGGCGCGATGAACCCGGCGGTACCGCAGGTGCCACTGGTGCCCTCGCACGCCGGCCAGCCGTAGTTGCCGCCCTTGGTGATCAGGTTGGTCTCGTCCATGATCGAGTTGCCGAACTCCTGCTCCCACAGCCGGCCCTGCGAGTCGAACGCCAGCCCCTGCGGGTTGCGGTGGCCGTAGCTCCAGACGTAGTTGCCGAACGGGTTGTCCGAGGGGACGGTGCCGTCCGGGTTGAGCCGCAGGATCTTGCCTTCGAGGCTGGACCGGTCCTGGGCGTAGTTGCCGTTCTGGGCGTCGCCGGTGCTGGCGTACAGCTTGCCGTCCGGGCCGAACCGCAGGCGACCACCGTCGTGGTACTTGTTCCGCCGGATGCCGGTGAGGAGGACCTGCTCGCTGGCGGTGTTGAGTCGCCCGTTCTCCAGCCTGATCCGGACGATGCGGTTGTCGCTCGGCGAGGTGTGCATGATGTACAGCCAGCGGTCGCTGGAGTAGCTGGCCGAGATGGCGAGCCCCAGCAGGCCGCCCTCACCGTCGGTGCTCTGCACGTTCGGCACCGTGCCCAGGTTGGTCTTGGCCCCGGTGGTCGGGTTGAGCTGGATGATGTCGTGCGCGTCGCGGCGGTTGTAGAGGACGCTGCCGTCCGGCAACGTCACCAGGCCCCACGGGATGTCGGTGTCGGTGGTGACCTGCCGCACTCCGCACACCGGGTTGGCGCACGCCGCGCCGGTGGTCACCGTCGCGGTGCCGCTGCGCGACGAGGCGTTGTCCTGCGCGTCCCGGGCCACCACGTAGTACTGGTACGCGGTGTTCGCCGCCAGACCGCTGTCGGCGAACGTGGTCGCCGGCGGCGCGCCGGTGACCGTGCCCACCTTCGCGCCGGCCCGATAGATGTCGTACGCCCGCACGCCGATGTTGTCGGTGGACGCCGTCCAGCGCAGCGTCACAGTGGTGCCCGACGCGGTGCCGGTGAGCTGTTGCGGCGCCGTCGGTGGCTGGCTGTCGGCCTGGCAGGGCGGCGGAGTGATCGAGACGGTGGCACTCGCCTGCGACACGTTGCCGGCGGCGTCGCGGGCGTTGACGTACAGGCCCCAGGTCGCCCCGGCCACCACCGTCAGGTTGGTGGAGAGCGTCGTTCCACTCACCGACGTCATCAGCTGGCCGTCGTGGTAGATGTCGTAGAAGGCCACCGCCACGTTGTCCGTCGAGGCGTTCCACGCGAACGTCACCGAGTTGCAGGTCAGGCCGCTGACCCGCGGGCTGCCCGGTGCCGTCGGCGGCTGACTGTCGGCGCTGCCGAGAGACGTCGTCCACCGCTGGTTGGACTGCCCGTTGCAGGTCCAGAGACCGACGGTGGTGCTGTTGGCGGTGCCCGCGCCGGTCACGTCCAGGCACAGGCCGGACTGGACGCCGACGATCGTCCCGGAGGTGGTGATACGCCAACGTTGGTTGGCGCCGCCGTTGCAACCGTTGATCTGCAGCGCGGCCGGGGCGGTGGTGTCCTGGCCGACGACGTCCAGGCACATGGTGTCGTCGTAGACCCGTAGCTCACCACTTGAGGTGAGGGTCCACGCCTGGTTGGCCTGCCCGTTGCAGTCGTAGATGTTGATGCCGGCACCGGCGGTCCTGACGTTGCCGACCACGTCCAGGCAACGACCGCTGGCCACGCCGACGACTGTCGACGGTGCCGCGGCCGCCGCCGGCACCCCGACGGCCAGGCTCAGCAGCGTCACCGCAACCATCGCCACCGGCAACAGCCGCCGTCGTGGGCGACGAGAATTTCTCAGCGCGACGACTCGCATCCGTCCTCCAGGCTCGGGGCGTCGACGGGCCACCCGGACGACGAAGCGTCCGACCACCCCGAACAAGTACATCGACCATCAAAGATGCGTTCGGCGCACATGTCAAACGATGTCCCCCGATCGGGGGCGAACGGTGCAGACGCTTCTCCTCCTCAGGTCGTAGGCGCAGTGCCGTCCTGCGCCAGATGGATCAGCGCGATTCCTCGAACAGGCTTGTTCCAGGGCAGCGGGTGACGCCGTACGGACCTGCTCCGGACACCCGTTCCCCTGGGAAGGCACTGGCAGACAATGCGCCCACTCTTTCTTCTCGCACCCCGGCGACACCAGCCTCTCGTCCGACTCGGCGCGGTGCTGGCGACCGCGTTCGTCATCGCCGTGAGCGCCGCCGGCTGCGGCGCGCCGCAGCACAACCCCGCACCGCCCATCGCCGCTCCGGCGGCGCCCGTCGCGGGCGGGGCGGGTTCCGCCCTGACCGACACCGACGTCAACGCCTGGCTCGACGGGCTGCTGCCGGCCGCGCTCGACCGCACCGGCATCGCGGGGGCCACGGTCGCCGTCGTCAACAACGGCAAGATCATCACAACCCGGGGGTACGGGTACGCCGACACCGGTACCGGCGGCAACGAGGCCGTACCGGTCGACCCGGACCGGCACCTGTTCCGAATGGGATCGGTGTCGAAGCTCGTCACCGCCACCGCGGTGCTGCAACTCGTGCAGAGCGGGAAGCTCGACCTCGACGCCGACGTCGAGACGTACCTCGACTTCGAACTGCCCCTCCGCTACGAGCGGGCCGTGACCCTGCGGCACCTGCTGACGCACACCGCCGGCTTCGAGGAGCGGATCGCCGGCCTCATCGGCACCGACGGCGGAAACCTCAACCTGCGTCGGGCCCTGATGACCGACCCACCGGAGCAGATCTACCAGCCCGGCACCGTCCCCGCCTACTCCAACTACAGCAACGCGCTCGCCGGCTACATCGTCGAACGCGTCAGCGGGACGCGCTTCGAGGAGTACGTCCAGCGCAACATCCTGGACCGTGCCGGCATGCCGTCGTCGACCTTCGAGCAGCCCCTCCCGGCGGCGCTGCGCGACCGGATGTCCAACGGGTACGACACCTCCGCCGGGCCCGCCGCGCCGTTCGAGATCGTCGGCACGCCCCCGCCCGGTGCGTTGACCGCCCCGGCGACGGACATGGCGCGCTTCATGCTCGCCCAGCTCGGCGAGCCGGTGGGCTTCGCGCCCCTGCTGGACCAACCGACCCGCGAGCTGATGCAGCGGCCGGCACTCGACGCGACGTCGCTGGGCACGCTGGCCGACGGGCCCCGGATGACCCTCGGATTCTTCGCCGAGGACCGCAACGGCCACCGGATCCTCGGTCACGGCGGCGACACCAAGTACTTCCACTCCCACCTGCAGATCTACCCCGACGACCGGGCCGGCATCTTCCTGTCCCTCAACAGCAACGGCTCCGGCGCCCTGGACAGCCACGAGCTTCGCGAGTCGGTCGTGAACGGCTTCGCCGACCGCTACTTCCCCGCCCGCGACGACCAGCCGACCGCCGGTGTGGACCCGGCGACCACCGCCAGGCACGCCGCGCTGGCCGCCGGCACGTACGAGTCCTCGCGAGCGATACAGAGCAACTTCCTGACGGCGATCGGCCTGGTCGGTCGGACCACTGTCAGCGTCACCGACGGTGACCGGTTGCTGGTGGAGCCGGGCCCGCTGTCGGACTCCCCCGCCCTCTACGAGGAGGTGGCGCCCTGGGTCTGGCGCGAGGTCGGCGGCCAACGCACGATCGCCATGCGGGCGACCGATGACCGGGTCGAGGCGATCAGTTTCGACTCGGCGTTCGCGTTGCTGCCCGTCGAGCCAGCCCGCGCCTCCATGGTGGCCGTTCCGGTGCTGGTCCTGTCCACCGTCGTGCTGCTGCTCGCCGTCCTGTCCTGGCCGGTCGGCGCGATCGTGCGCCGTCGGCTGGGCCGTGCTCCCCGGGAGCGGGCGGGGCGCACCGCGCGGATCCTGAGCCGCACCGCCGTCGCCGGCACGCTGCTCGCGTTCACCGGTTGGGTGCTGAGCATCGGCAGCATCATGAGCCTGCAGGACGTTCCCGGGCCCGTCCTGCGCGCCATCCAGGTGCTGCAACTGGTCGGTCTGCTCGGAGTGCTGCCCGCCGCGGTCCGGCTGGTCGACGACGTGCGACGCCACCTCGGCTGGCGGCGGATCACCGCCAGCGGCCTGATCCTGTCGGCTCTCGCCGGCGCGGGCTGGTTCGCCGTGGAGTTCCACCTGCTCGCGCCTAGCATCTCCTACTGACCCCCCGACCCGGGACGATCCGGAGCAAGGATGCGCACCCCATGAGGGACCACGCCGACACCGAACCCGGCACACCACGACTGACGAAGTGGCTCGACGGACGGCTCACCCGGCTCGGGGTGACCGGAGTGTTCCCACGGGACTGCCTGCTGGCCGCAGTGCTGACCGTCCTGACGTTCGTGCTGCTCACCGCGCTGTTCTGGTTCGTGGCACCGGAGGACGGGGTGTCGTTCGACCCGGCGCGGGCCTGGCTGCTCGTCGCCATCTGCTGCGCGCAGGCGATGCTGCTGTGCCTGCGCCGGGTCCGGCCACTGCTCTGCCTCGCGCTCGTCGTCGGCCTCCAACTGCCCATCATCGGCTTCTCCCTGCCCGAGGCGACCATCCGGGGCCTCGCACCGTTCGTCGTGGCGTACACCGTCGGGTCGTTGCTGCCGGTTCGGCGTGCACTGCTGGCCGTCGGCGCGGTCGTGGTGGTGGAGTCGGTCGCGGCGGCCGTCGTGGTCACCCCGGATCTGCTGACGGCCATCGCGTACGTCTCGGCGAGCGCCCTGACCTACGCCAGCGCGACCTTCGTCGGCGGCTACGTGGCCACCTACCGGCGCTACGTCGAGTTGGTCCGGGTCCGGGCGGACGAGGCGATCCGGGAGCAGCACACGAAGGTCCAGGCGGCGATCGGCGCGGAGCGCTCCCGGATGGCCCGGGAGTTGCACGACGTGGCGGCCCACCACCTCTCCGGCATGGTCGTGCAGGCGGCGGCGGTCGAGCGGCTGATCGACCGGGACCCGGCGGCCGCGAAGGCCGGTGTGGCCTGGATCCGCAGCCAGGGCAAGGAGACCCTGGACAACCTGCGGCTGGTCGTCGGTGTGCTGCGCGGCAGGCCCGGGCACGAGGGCGGCGATGGTGCCGCCCCGGTGCCGGGGCTGGGCATGCTCGACGACCTCGTCCGCACCGCGGGCAACCTCGCCGGCCCGGTGCAGTTCGTCCGGGAGGGCGAACAGCGCGAGGTGTCGCCGATCGCCGACGTCGCGCTCTACCGGATCGCGCAGGAGTCGCTCAGCAACGCCCGCCAGCACGCCCCTGGCGCGCCGGCGCGGGTGGTGCTCCGCTTCGCGCCCCGCTCGGTGTCGCTGGAGGTGGTGAACGAACCCGCCGCGCCGCGACGCGTACCGGCGGCACGGACCGGCGGCGTCGGCCTGGTGGGTATGCGCGAGCGCGCCCAGTTGATCGGGGCGACGTTCACCGCCGGCCCGACGGCGGCCGGTGGCTGGTCGGTCGCCGCCACCCTCCCGACGAACGGTCCCGCCACCCCGCGACCGAAGGAAGAGGCCCCGGCATGATCAGAGTGATGCTCGTCGACGACCAGGCGGTCGTGCGCGCCGGCTTCCGCGTCATCCTGGAGCAGGCCGGCGAGATCGAGGTCGTGGCGGAGGCGTCGAACGGGTCCGCAGCCGTCGAGCTGGCCCGCCGGCTGCAACCGGACGTCATCTGCATGGACGTCCGGATGCCGCACGGCGACGGGCTCACCGCGACCCGGCAGATCGTCGCCGAGGCGACCGGGACGCCACCGGCGGTGCTGGTCGTGACGACCTTCGACCTCGACGAGTACGTCTTCGGCGCGTTGGAGTCCGGCGCCAGCGGGTTCATCCTCAAGGACTGTGAGCCCGAGGACCTGATCGAGGCGATCCGTCGCCTCGCGAGCGGGTATGGGCTCGTCGACCAGGCCGTCACCCGGCGGGTGATCTCGGAGTTCGCCAGGCGTACGCCCGCTCCCCGTTCCGACGCGGCGGCGGCGCACCAGCTGACCGCGCGGGAGACCGAGATCGTGGAGTTGCTCGCGCAGGGTCTGTCGAACGTCGAGATCGCCGAGCGGCTCTTCATCGAGACCAGCACGGTCAAGTCGCACCTCGGGCGCGCCATGGCGAAGATCGGCGCACGGGATCGGCTACAGACCGTCGTGTGGGCGTACCAGAACGGGGTGGTGCACCGGTGACAGCGACCCCGCACAGGTCTCGCCACGCGCACGTCGGGGCCATGCTGGCCAGGCCGCAAGTCCTATTGATTCAATAGGACTTGCCAACAAACGATTCGTAGGGAGGATCCGGGTGACGCTTTCCCTCCCGTCCCGCGCCGCCGCGACGATCGTCAAGCCGCTGTCCCCCCGACTGCTCACCCTCCGCGACGGCAACGCCGAGATGCGGTGGGAGGCCCTGGCCGGGCAGGGTTTCGCGGTCCCCACCGACCGGTTCTTCGTCCGCAACCACACCCGGAGTCCGTTGCTGGACGTCGACACGTGGCGTCTGCGCCTGTTCGGCACCGGCCTGCGGGGCTCGCCGACCCTGGCCGACGCGGTCGAGTTCGACTACGGCGACCTGCGCGCCATGCCGGCCGAGGAGACCGCGGCCCTGCTGGAGTGCGCGGGCAACGGTCGCCGCTTCTTCGCCTCCCAGCAGGCCGACCCCGCGCCGGGGGTGCCGTGGGGTCTGGGCGCGGTGGGGGTGGCGCGCTGGCGGGGCGTACGGCTGTCGACCGTCCTCCGTCATGCCGGGCTGACCGACGACGCGGTCGACGTGCAGCCCGAGGGCCTGGACCCGGACTTCGTGACCGGCGGGGAGACTCTCGGCCGGGTGCGCCGCCCGATACCGATCGCCAAGGCCCTCGACGACGTGCTGCTGGCGTACGAGATGAACGGGGAGACGCTGCCGGTCGACCACGGCTTCCCGGTGCGGGTGGTGGTGCCGGGCTGGATCGGCATCTCCTCCATCAAGTGGGTCGGCCCGATCGAGGTCTCGGCGACTCCCCTGTCCTCACCGTGGAGCACCCGGTTCTACCGAATGTTCGGGCCCGGCCACCCGGTCGACGGGAGGCTCGTGACGACCCCGGTGGTCAAGAGCGCCTTCGAGCTGCCATGGGACGTGCGCTTCCCGAGCGGCGAGCAGGTGCTGGTCGCCGGCCGGTCCTGGTCCGGCAACGGTCCGATCCGCGGGGTCGACGTCAGCACGGACGACGGGGCGACCTGGCGACCCGCCGACCTCGACCCCGACGACGAGGGCGGCGTCTGGCAGCGCTGGACGACGCTCTGGCGCCCGCCGCGGCCCGGCCGGTGGACCCTGCGGGCTCGGGCCACCGACGTCACCGGGGCCGGCCAGCCGGACCAGGCCCGCCCCAACGCGCTCGGGTACCTGTTCGACGGTGTCGTCCGGCACCCGGTGACGGTCTACTGACCACCGCCGCCCCACCCGTCCGGATCAGTCGTTCCACTCCTTGGCGAGCAGTTCGTAGGAGCTGACCCGGTCGACGTGGGCGTGGGTGATCGTGGTGACGAGCAGCTCGTCGGCCGCGGTGACGTCCCGCAGGGTCCGTAGCCGCTCGGCCACCGTCGCGGGCGATCCGACGAACTGGGTGTCCACCCGGTCGGCGACCAGCTCGCGGTCGTCGTCGGTCCACGGCAACGCGACGGCCTGCTCCGGGCTCGGGAACGGGATCGCTCCCTCGCCACCGCGGATGCTGCGCACCCACGGGCCGTACGGTGCGGCCAGCCGTCGTGCGGCGTCGTCCGTCTCGCCCACGACCACGTCGGCGGAGACCACCACGTACGGCTCGGTGAGCGCGGCCGAAGGCTGGAACGCGGCCCGGTACGCGGCGACCGCGTCGAGCACCGAGGAGGGGCTGACGTGGTAGTTGGCCGCGAAGGGCAGGCCCAGCGCGCCAGCGAGTTGGGCGCTCTCCCCTCCGCTGCTGCCCAGCAGCCACACCTGCAGATCGGTGCCCTCCCCCGGCACGGCGTGCGCGTCCAGACCGTCGGCGTCGGTGTAGTCGCCGCGCAGCAGAGCCAGCACGTCGGCCACCTGTTCGGCGAAGGGCGGCGGCTGGGCACCTGGCTGGTGCAGCAGGGCGCTGCTGAGGGCGAAGCGTGGTGAGGCGAGCACCTGGGCGTACGAGAACGGCGGCGGGATGAGCAGTCCCTTGACCACCCGGGCCTCGACCGGTGCCGCGGTGGGCGCGGCGATCTCCCGGGCTGCTTCGACGCGCCGCTGACCGGATCGACCGAGCCCGAGGTCGATGCGGTCGGGGTACAGCGCGGCGAGGGTGCCGAACTCCTCGACCACCGACAGGGCGGTACGGTGACCGACCTGCACGGCCCCGGACCCGACACGGATCGCGCTGGTGGCCGCGGCGACCTGCCCGATGAGCACGGCCGGCGCGGAGCTGGCCACCCCGGCGGCGAGGTGGTGCTCGGCCAGCCAGTAGCGGTGGTAGCCGGACTGTTCGGCCCGACGGGCCAGGTCGACGGTGTTGCGGAGCGCGTCGGTGACGGTGCCGCCGGCGGGCACCGGAGAGAGGTCGAGAATGGACAGGGGCGTGGAGGGCATGGTGGTCCCCGTTCTGTTCAGGCCGTGGCGGCTGCGGTCACCGGCGGGTGGAAGGGACGGCTGGGGATCTCCCGGCGCAGCACCGGCGCCACCTCGGCCTGGAACAACTCCAGGCTCTCCCGGTGCTGCTTGTCGGTCAGCCCGTCGTGGTCGGCCTGGAGGTGGATGACCTCGTGGCCGAACTGTTCGTGGTAGCGCAACACCTTGTCGACGAGCTGCTGTGGACTGCCGACCAGGATCGAGCTGCGGTCCAGGGCGTCCTCCAGGGTGTCGAAGACCGGTGGCACGCCGAGCCGCCGGAACGCGGCCAGCCGGGCGTCGAAGATCGGCCGGTACCGCTCGATGACCTCCTGCGAGGTGCGGGCCACGTAGAAGCCGGCGGTGCCGGCGCCGACGAGGGCGTCAGCCGGGTCGTGCCCGTAGTGCGCCCACCGTTCCCGGTAGTGCCGGATGAGTTCGGCGTACGGCTCGATGGGGTTGGTGACGTTGGCGGAGAAGATCGGGTCGCCGTACCGGGCGGCGAGGTCGACGGAGTCTCGGCTGGTGGCACTGCCGTGCCAGACCCGGATGGGCTGCTGGAGCGGGCGTGGCCAGGTCTCGGCCTCGGTGAGCGACGGTCGGTACCTCCCGGACCAGGTGACCTTCTCCTCTCGCCAGAGCCGGCGGAACAGCTCGTAGCCCTCCCGGTTGCGGTCCCACTGGTCCTCGGCGGTGACGTGGAACAGTTGCGCCTGCGCGGTGCCGTTGCCCTTACCGATGATCAGTTCGAGTCGGCCGTCGGAGAGGTGGTCGAGGGTGGCGTAGTCCTCGTACGCGCGGACGGGGTCCAGCAGGCTGAGCGTGGTGACCGCGGTGAACAACCGGATGGTGGAGGTGCGGGCCGCGATGTGGCTCAGCACCACCGGCGGCGACGACGAGATGAACGGGCGCTCGTGTCGTTCGCCGACGCCGTACCCGTCGAACCCGAGTTCCTCAGCGAGGACGGCCGTGTCGACCACCTCCCGGAAGCGCTCGGTGGTGCTCCTCTGGTGGCCGGTGACCGGGTCGGGCAGGTGGGTGATGAGCGTTATCAGCAGGAACTTCACGCCGGGACCGTCACTTTCGCGGGCAGGGTCAGGGCCGGACGCATCACCAGGGCGACGCCGCGCCCCCGATGTGCGGGCAGCACGTACATCCGTTTGAGCTCCAGGTCGGCGCCGTGCCAGCGCAGCGCGGCGTGCCCGACCGGGGTGGCGTCGGCGGTGTACGCCACGCCGGTCCAGGCGACCGAGGTCGGGGCGATCGCCTGCGCGTCCGGCAGGTGGATCGGGTCGGCGAGGCGGTCCGCGTACCGCTGGCGCATCTCCCCGGTCATGGCGGCGCGCAGCGCGATGGCGTCCGGGTCGTTCCAGCGTCGCTGGCAGACGGTGGCCGGCGGGGTCACACCGCACCGGCCTGGCTGACCGGGCGGGCAGGGCCGAGGCCCAGGTTGTCGCGCAGGGTGGTGCCGGTGTACTCGGCACGGAAGACGCCACGTTCCTGGAGCAGCGGAACCACCCGGTCGACGAAGTCGTCGAGCCCACCCGGGGTCAGGTGCGGCACCAGGATGAACCCGTCGGCGGCGTCCGACTGCACGAAGTGGTTCATCCGCTCGGCGACCTGCTGTGGGGTGCCGATGAAGGACTGCCGGCCGGTCACCTCGATGATCAGGTCGCGGATGCCCAGCCCCTTCTCCTCGGCCAGGGCCCGCCACTGCCGGGCGGTGCCGACCGGGTCGGGATACATCCCGGCCCGGCCTTGGCTGATCGCGTCACCGGAGACGTCCGGGTCCTCGGCGGGCAGCGGGCCGTCCGGGTCGTACCCGGACAGGTCCCGGTTCCAGAGCTGTTCGAGGAGCAGGATCGCGGTCTGCGGGCTGACCTGCTGCCGGCGGATGTGGTGGGCGCGTTCCTGCGCCTCGGCGTCGGTGTCGCCGAGCACGAAGGTGACACCGGGGATGACCAACAGGTCGCCGGGTTGGCGGCCGTACCGGGCGAGCCGGGACTTCACGTCCCGGTAGAACTCCCGGCCGTCCTCCAGGGTGCCGTGCCGGGAGAAGATCGCGTCGGCGCTGGACGCGGCGAACTCGCGACCGTCGGGAGAGTCGCCGGCCTGCAGGATCACCGGGTGCACCTGAGGGCTGCGGGGCACCGTGAAGTGCCCGGCGATGTCGAACTGGTCGCCGTGGTGGGCGAAGGCGCCGGGCGCGGCCTCGGTGACGTACCGGCCTCCGTCCCGGTCGCCGGCGATCGCCTCGGCCGGCCACGACTCCCACAGCTGCCGCGCGGTACGCACGAACTCGGCGGCCCGGTCGTAGCGCAGCGCGCGGTCGAGGTAGCCGCCCCGGCGGAAGTTCTCCCCGGTGAACGCGTCGGAGGTGGTGACGACGTTCCAGGCGGCCCGCCCGCCGGAGAGGTGGTCGAGGCTGGCCAACTGCCGGGCCAGCTCGTACGGCTCCCGGAAGGTGGCGTTGAGGGTGCCGGCCAGCCCGAGGTGGGTGGTGACCGCCGCGAGGGCGGCGAGCACGGTCAACGTGTCCGGGCGTCCGACCACGTCCAGGTCGTGGATGCGGCCCCGCTGTTCGCGC
Organism: Micromonospora sp. NPDC050784; assembly: GCF_044456765.1. Taxonomy (NCBI): domain Bacteria; kingdom Bacillati; phylum Actinomycetota; class Actinomycetes; order Micromonosporales; family Micromonosporaceae; genus Micromonospora; species Micromonospora sp. NPDC050784. The sequence goes on from NZ_JBITGG010000009.1 coordinate 52,013, forward strand.
AGTCGCAGCCCCTCGGCGAGGAAGAAGAAGTCGAACTTGCCGCGCTCGGCGGTGCGGGCCAGGTGGACGAAGGACGAGAAGTCGATCTGACTTCCGGAGGCGGGGTCACTCCACACGGTGGTGTTGTTCACGCCGGGAAAGTGCGCGGCCAGGATGATCTGCTTGGGCATGATGGTCTCCAGTGCTCAGGCGGTCGCGACGGCGTAGCGGCTGGCCGGTCGGGGCAGACCGAGCAGGTCGCGCAGCGTCCCGCCGGGGTAGCCGGCCCGGAACAGGCCCCGGTCGCGCAGCGCCGGCACCAGTGCGCGGGTGATCGCGGTCAGGTCGTCCGGGAGCACGGCGGGTCGCAGCCGGAAACCGTCCACTCCGGCGCGGTGCCACTCGGCGAGCAGGTCGGCCAACTCGCCCGGGGTGCCGGTGACGATGGACGCGTCGGAGGTGAACCGCGCGCCGTGCAGCTCGTCGAGGCGGGTCCCGCGGTGGCGGGCCAGCGTCGACGTCTCGTCGAGCAGCACGACCAGGTCGGCGAGGACCCGCAGCGGCGGGCCCGCCCGGCCGACGGTCTCCTCGGTCGCCCGCACCTCGGCCACGATCGCGGCGGCGTGTTCCCGGTCGGTGGGGGTGACGAAGACGATGTCGGCGTGCCGGGCGGCGAACGCGTACGGCACCGACGAGTGGGCGAGCGCGGCGACGAGCGGTTGCCCCTGCGGGGACCGGGGCACGATGGACGGGCCCTTGACGGAGAACCACCGGCCGGTGAAGTCGACGTAGTGCAGCCGCTCGCGGTCGACGAAGCGGCCGGTCGGCACGTCCCGGATCACGGCGTCGTCCTGCCAGCTGTCCCAGAGCCGGCGGACCACCTCCACGGCGTCGCCGGCTTCGGCGAAGAGGTCGCCGACGACCCGTACGGCTTCCGGTTCGTCGAGCCGGGCCAGGTCCAGGGGTGGGACGTCGCGGCGACCGAAGTGCCCGGCCTCGGCCCTGCGCGCGGAGACCCGGGGCCGCCAACCGGCCCGCCCGCCGCTGATGTGGTCGAGGGTGGCTATCGCCGTGGAGAGGTGGAACGGTTCGGTGTGGGTGGTGCTGGTGGTCGGGATCAGCCCGATGTGCCGGGTCAACGGGGCGAGCCGGGACGCGATCTGCACCGCGTCGAGGCGGCCCCGGACCTCGTCGGCGCGGTCGTCCGGGCCGTCGGGCCGCGACGACTGGAGGTCGAGGCTGTCCTCGATGGTGAGCAGGTCCAGTGCCGCGTGTTCGGCCTCGCCGGCGAGGGCGGTCCAGTAGCGGGCGGTCAACGGCGCGGTCGCGTCGGCGTGCGAGAGCCGCCAGGCGGCGGGGTGCCAGCCGAGGCCGTCGAGGGCCACGGCCAGGTGCAGGCTCTTCTCGGTCATGGGTGTCTCTCCTCCGGTCGGCCGGCGGTGACCAGCGTGGGCAGCGCGTTCAGCAGGGACCGCGTGTAGTCGTGTCGGGGGTAGGTGAAGACGTCGCCGACCGGGCCCTGCTCGACCACCGCGCCCTGGTGCATCACCAGCACCCGGTCGCTGAGGTGGTGCACCACGCCCAGGTCGTGGGAGATGAAGAGCAGGGCGGTGCCGTCGCTGGCGCGCAGCTCGGCCAGCAGGTCGAGGACCTGGGCCTGCACGGAGACGTCGAGGGCGGAGACCGGTTCGTCGCAGACGATCAGGCTGGGTCGGGGAGCGATGGCGCGGGCGATGGCGACGCGCTGCCGCTGCCCTCCGGAGAGCTGCCGGGGGTGCCTGTCGAACAGGTCCGCGCCGAGACCTACGCGACGCAGCAGGTCGACGACGTGCTCGCGACGGTCGGCGCGACCGACGTCGGGGTCGAGGTTCTCCGCGACGACCCGCCCCACCGTGTAGCGGGGGTCGAAGGAGCTCAGCGGGTCCTGCGAGATGAGCTGCAACCTGCGCCGCAGCGGGCGGCGGGCCCGCTCCGGCACGCCGGCCCACGGCGTCGCCTCGAAGGTGACGGTGCCCGCGTCGGCGTCGAGCAGGCCCGCGACGATCCGGGCGACTGTGCTCTTGCCGGAGCCGGACTCCCCGACCAGGCCGAGCGTCTCGCCCCGCGCGATGGTGAAGGAGACGTCGCGCACGACGGTGTGCTCGCCGTACCTCTTGGTCAGGCCGCCCGCGTCGAGCACGGTGTCGTCGGCGCGGACCTGGGGCCGGGCGGGCAGCGCCGCCCGTGCGTCCCCGGCCGGCGACGTCGCGGCGAGCCGGCGGCCCCGCGAGGTCGCGGAGGGCACCGCGGCCAGCAACTGCCGGGTGTACGGGTGTGCCGGTGCCCGCAGCAGCCGCTCGGTGGGGCCGTGCTCGACGATCCGACCGTCACGCAGCACCAGGACCCGGTCGGCGACCTGGGCGACGACCGCCAGATCGTGGCTGATCAGCAGCAGACTCACCCCGGCGGCGCGCCGCTCGGCGAGCAGCCGCAGGATCTGCGCCTGCACGGTGACGTCCAGCGCGGTGGTGGGCTCGTCGGCGATCAGCAGGGCCGGCTCCCCGGCGATCGCCGAGGCGATCAGCGCGCGCTGCCGCAGCCCACCGGAGAGCTGGTGCGGGTACTGCCGGGCCCGGCGCTCCGGCTCCGGTAGGTGGACCTCGTCGAGCAGGTGGGTGACCCGGCCGGCCCGTTCCCGGCGACCGACGATCTCGTGCGTGCTGAGCACCTCACCGATCTCGGCGCCCACGGTGCGCAACGGGTCGAGGGAGACGAGCGCGTCCTGCGACACCAGCCCGGCGAGGCGGCCACGGACCCGCCGCCAGTCCCGCGGCCGGTGGCCCCGCACGTCCTGGTCGGCCAGTTCGAGCCGGGCGGCGCGGATCCGCGCGCCCGGGCCGGCGAGACCGACCAGGGTACGAGCGGTGACGCTCTTGCCGGAGCCGGACTCCCCGACGACGGCCACGCACTCGCCCCGTTCGACGGTGAAGCTGATCCCGCGTACGGCGGCCACCGGGCCGGTCGGGGTGTCGAAGTCGACGTGCAGGTCCTCGACCGTGACCAGGGGTGCCATCAGCGCCTCCCGTCGAAGCGGGCCTGCCAGCGCCGGCCGACGACGGTCAGCGACACCACGGTGGCGGTGACCGCCAGACCGGGCAGGATGGTGATCCACCAGGCCACCTGGAGGTAGTTGCGGCCCTCGGAGAGCATCGCGCCCCATTCCGGCGACGGCGGCTGCGGACCCATGCCGAGGAAGCTGAGCCCGGCGGCGGCCAGGATCGCCTCACCGAGCCCGATCACCGCGAGCACCGGCACCGGGCCGACCACGTTGGGGAGCACGTGCCGCAGCACCAGCCGGGGCCGGGACCGGCCGAAGGTGACGGCCTGTTCGACGTAGCCGGAACGGCGGACGACGAGCGTCTGACCACGGACCACGCGGGCGTGGTGCGGCAGGGTGGCGATGCCGATGGCGACGATCAGGCTGGCCGTGCCGGGGCCCGCGATGGCGATGAACAGCAGGGCCAGCAGCAGCATGGGAAATGCCGACAGCGCGTCGAACGTGCGGCTGAGCGCCTCGTCGGCGACCCGGTGCGTGAGACCGGCGAGCAGGCCGAGCAGCACCCCGCCGGTCACCGCGATGGCGGTGGCGGCCACACCGATGGTGAGCGAGTGGCCGGCGCCGTGCACCACCCGCGTCCAGACGTCTCGGCCGAGGTGGTCGGTGCCGAACCAGTGCGCCGCCTCGGGCGGGCTGAGCACGGCGAGCGGGTCGGCCGCGAGCGGGTCGCCGGGGGCGAGCGCCGCCGGCCAGGCCGCGGCGACGACCAGCAGGGTGAGGTACGCCCCGGCGGCGAGCAGGCCGGGCCGGGGTCGGGGCCGTCGGCGTACGGCCCGCTCGGTCGGGTCGGCGAGGGTCGGCGCCGGGGCGTCGGTGAGTGGGGGGCCCAGGGTGACGGTCATCGTGGTCAGCTCCTTCGCAGACGCGGGTCGACCAGCAGGTAAGCCAGGTCGGCTGCGGTGTTGACCACGACGTAGCCGGCGGCGGAGAGGGTGACCACGGCCAGCACCACCGGCATGTCCCGGGTGGTGACCGCGGTGAGGGTGACCTGGCCGAGGCCGGGCCGGCCGAAGACCTGTTCGACGATGACGGTGCCGCCGACCACGATGCCGAAGACCCAGCCGGCCAGGCTGACGGCCGCCAGGAGGGCGTGCCGCATCGCGTGTCGCACCAACACCGTTCGTTCCCGTAGGCCCCGGGAGCGGGCGGTGAGCACGAAGGGCTCGTCGAGGGCTCTGTCGATGCCGTCGCGCAGCACCTGGGCCAGGAGTCCGGCGATGGGCAGCGCGAGGGTGATGGCGGGGAGCACCAACGCGGCGATCCCCCGGTCACCGGAGACCGGGAAGAGCCCGAACCGGAACGACAGCACACTGAGCAGCAGGAGCCCGATCAGGAACGGTGGGGAGGAGACCAGCAGCAGTTCGGTGCCGGAGCTGACCCGGCGCAGCCACGGTCGCCGGTCACCGGCGGTGGCCACCGCGACGAGCAGGGCGAGCAGCACCCCGAGGCCGGCGGCGGCGACCGCGAGGGTGAGGGTCGGGGCGAGTTGTTCCCCGATCACCTCGGCGACGGGGCGTTGCAACAGGTACGAGCGGCCCAGGTCGCCGCCGCCGAGTCGCCCGAGGTAGTCGAGGTACTGCACGACGGCCGGCCGCTGCAGGCCCCACTCGGCGATGATCTCGGCACGGATCTGCGGGGTGTCGGCACCGTCGCCGACGATGTTGTCCACGGTTTCGCCGGGGGCGGCCAGCAGCGCCAGGTAGGCGGCGGTGGCCGCGACCCAGAGGACGACCAGGCCGGCACCGAGCCGGCGAGCCACGGCACGTACGGGTGGGCGGCTCATGTCACTTGCCGATCCACAGGTCGTACGCGCTGGCGGGCACCCCGGCGGTGGGCTCGAAGCGCACTCCGCCGACGCCGGTGCTGGCGGCGATCTGGTCGGCCGGCGCGTACAGGGGCAGCAGGAGGGCCTGGTCGGCGACGACCTGTTGTTGCAGGTCGGCGTAGATGCCGGCGCGCTTCGTCGGGTCGGCGGCGGCCTGACCGGCCTCCAGGAGCCGGTCGATTCGCGGGTCGTTGACCTGGGTCCGGTTGATGCCGCCCTTCGAGTGCAGCAGCAGGTTGAGCGCGGCGCCGGCGTCGGTGTCGGCGCGGGAGTTGTCGAAGACCTCGTACTCGTTGCGCTGGAACGCGTCGGTGGCGGTGCCCTGGTCGACAAGCGACACCTTGAGGTCGATGCCGGCGCTCCGCTTGACGGCGGCCTGCACGGCCTGGGCCAGGACGTCGCGGCGGTCCCGGACGAAGGGTGCGGACTGCACGAGCCGTACGGTGAGCCGCTTGCCCGCCTTCACCCGGTAGCCGTCGGCGTCCCGGGCAGCCCAGCCGGCCTGGTCGAGCAGGGTGTTCGCCGTGGCGGTGTCGCCGCTGTAGCCGCCTTCGAGGCGCTTGTCGTAGAGCGGGCTGGACGGGCTGATCACGCTCCAGGCGCGGGTGGCGGTGTCGCGGTAGACGGACCTCAGAACGGTCTCGACGTCGACGGCCTCCTGGAACGCCTGCCGGACGCGCAGGTCGTCGAAGGGCGCGTGCGAGGTGTTGAAGTAGTACGAGTAGGCGGAGCCGGAGTTGAGTTCGCGGCTCAGGCGCAGCGTCCGGTTGCCGGTGATCAGCGGCTGATCCGTGGCGGGCACCCCCTCGATGAGCTGCACCTGGTTCGACGTGAGGGCCCCGACGCGCACCGACGACTCCTTGAGGAACCGGTAGGTGATCCCGTCGAGGTAGGCCGGGCCGGTGTGCGTCGCGGTGGGCGGCGCCCAGTCGTAGCTGGCGTTACGCCGATAGCGCAGCTCCTGGCCGGGGACGTAGCGGTCCAGCACGAACGGCCCGGTGCCGACCACGTCGATGCCGCCGGCCTTGAGGTTCTTGGCCTGACGTAGCGACGTCGGGGAGATCTGCGCGCCCTGCGGGGAGGCCAGGAAGTCGAGGATGAGCACGTCCGGCGCGCTGAGGACGAGCCGTACGGTGCGCGGGTCGACGGCTTCGACGGCCTTGAGGTTGCGCAGTTGGACGGCGGCGACGGCCGGGGCGTACCCGGGTTCCCGGAGCTTGTCGATGTTGGCCTTGACGGCGGCCGAGTCGAAGGGCGTGCCGTCGGAGAAGGTGACCCGGTCGCGCAGCGTCAGGGTGTAGGTCAGCCCGTCCGGCGCGACCGTCCAGCCGGTCGCGAGCCAGGGTACGAGCTTGCTCTGCTGGTCGTAGGTGAGCAGCGACTCGAAGGTGTTCCAAACGAGCAGTCGGGCCTTGGCCTGGGCGTACTGGTGCGGGTTGAGGGTGATCGGCTCGGTCTCCACCGCCCAGGTGAGGGTGCCGCCGGAGCGGGGCTGGCCGGCGGCCTCGGCGGCCGGGGCGGCCCCGGTGGAGCAGCCGGCGACGACGGCGAGCAGTGCGGCGAGCGCGGGGGCGGCCAGGGTTCGCAGACGGATTGCGGGCATGGTGAGTTCTCCTGTCCAGGCAGGCGGATGCGGGTATGCCGACACCCGGCCCCGCGCAGGAGTCATGGGCCGGTGAGGGTGTCGGTGCGGTGGCGGCGCGGCGGTGCGCCCCACCCCGGCGGGCCGGTGCGGCGGGCCGGGTTACGGGCGAGGGTGCCGGGTCAGGCCAGACAGGAACTCGACCACACTCGACCGAAGTCGATGTGGCCGCGGATCGTCAGCCGCAGCTCGCTGGACATGAGCCGAGTCCACCTCCAGAGCCCCGCGGTGTCAACGAATCCGTCGCCGGATGTCGGCTATCGCACGGGTGGACGTCGATTCGTTGACGCATAACCTACTAAGGCTATAGGATTTACAGGGATTGCGCCTGACCGATGGGTCAAGGCCGGGAGCCACCGGCCTCAATCCAGGTCGAGCACGACCTTGCCGGCCACCCGGCGTCCCCGCAGCGCCTCGGCCGCCTCCCCGAGATGCTGCCACGAGCCGCGCCAGCCGACCGGCGGGCGCAGCACCTGACGTGCCACGAGATCCGCCAGGACCGCGAGATCCGGCCCTGCGGCGGTGGCGTCACCGAAGGAGCGCAGCGTCCGTGCCGGGCCGGGAGCGAACGTGGAGTTCACCGGGAAGGCCGCCGGCTCGCCGGACGCCCAGCCGATGCTGTGCAGCACCCCACCCGGGGCCAGCAGACCCCAGGCGGTCACCAGGGAGGGGCCGCCGACCGTCTCCAGCACCACGTCGACCGGGTCGGCGACCGCGTCGAGACCGACCACCACCTCGTCCGCGCCCAGCGCCGCCAGCCCTGCGCCACGAGCCGCAGAGCCCACCGCCGCGACCACGTACGCGCCGCCGTGCCGGGCGAGCTGGACGGCGACCCGACCCACGCCCCCGGACGCCCCCGTGATCAGCACCCGTCGGCCGAGGAGCGCGCCCGACGACCGCAAGGTACGCAGCGCGGTCAGGCCGACCATGGGCAGTGCGGCCACCTCCGCCAGGTCGACGACGGCGGGGACCACCGCCACGCTGTCCACGTCGAACACCGCTAGGCCGGCCCACGCGCCCGCCCCGAAGGCGACCACCCGCTCGCCCTCGCGGGGGCCGGAGCCATCGGTCGCGCCGCGCGCCACGTAACCCGCCGCGTCGTGCCCGAGCACGCTCCCGGCCGGCCAGACGCCGAGGTGCTGAATCTCGCCGGCATTGACGGCGGCGTGCCGCACCTCGACCAGGACCTGCCCGGGGCCGGGGACGGGATCCGGCACCTCCGTCAGCCGGAACCCCTCAGGCGTGTCCGGAGCGGCGACGATCGCGCGCATGGCCTCCCCCTCATCGTGGATCGCGCGTGCGATACCGCTGGTCAGGCGGCGGGACGGCGGACCGCCCCGTTCTGGTCGCCGGCCAGCCCGGCGTAGCGCCCCCGGTGGTACAGCAGGGGTGAACCGACGTCGGCGTGCCGGAGCACCTCCGGCTCGGCCAGCACCACGGCGTGGTCGCCGACGGTCACCCGGTCGACTACCCGGCAGAACAGCCAGGCCAGGGTGTCATCGAGGATGGGCACCCCCTCCGGGCCAGCCCGCCAGCGGGTGGGTGTCGCGAACCGGTCGATGCCGCTGGTCGCGAAGGTCCGGGCCAGTTCCTGCTGATGGTGGGCGAGCAGGTGCACGGCCACGTGGCGGGCACGGGCGACCGCGGGCCAACTCGACGACCCGAGGTTCAGGCAGAACGAGACGATCGGCGGCGCCAGCGACACCGAGGTGAACGAGGTGGCGGTGAAGCCGACCGCCGGCGAGCCGGGAGCGGTGACCACCGTGACGGTGCTGGCCTGGTGGCGCAGCAACGTCCGTAGCGCGTCGCTGTCGGCGTCGATCGGGGCGTCGGTGGACTGGGTCATGGCGATCCTCCCGAGGGGTTGGTCCGCTGGGCCTACGAACGGTCGGCAGCCAGCCGCTCGTACGGGGTCTTCTCGCCGGCCTCGACGGCGATCGGCAGCCGGTTCTCCGCCGGGGGCAGCGGGCAGGTCGCGAAGTCGGTGTACGCGCACGGCAGGTTGGTGGCCCGGTTGAAGTCGAGGCTGACCCGCCCCTGCTCGTCCGGTGCGTCGACCGTCAGCGACCGGTTGGCCGGATAGGTCGTGACGCCGGAGGTGGCGTCGGTGAACAGCACCGACAGGCTCCCGGGCACGTGGCCGTTGAACGCGGTCAGGCTCAGCGGCACCCCGTCGACGGCGAACTCGATGCGACCAGGGGCGTCGTAGACGTGCGTGAGCCCCTCCACGGCCGCGCCGACGGTGGTCGACCGAGGGTTGTCGAACGGCACGAAGCGCCCGATCAGGACCCAGCGGCGGCTGGGCGAGTGCCCCGGTAGGCGACACGGAGTGGGTGATCCGGGCGCCGGGGACGGAGGATGTCGTGCCCACCCCGGCGGGCCACCTCCAGCACCCCACCGTCGATGCCGACGGTGACGCCGCCGCGCTCGGCGATCGGCCCGAACACGTGCCTGCCCCGAACCGGCTGGTCGTCGACGGTCAGCTCCTCGTCGTCGCCGAGAGCCACCACCGGGCCGCCCTCGCCGGTGTGCCACTCCCCCGGCACGTCGGGGAAACGCTGAGGTTCCGAGGTGAGCCAGTGCAGACCGGTGACGGCGAGGAAGCCGTGCGGGTCGGCACGAGCCTCCTCGTGGCGTCGGTGCCACCGCCGCCATTCCTCGTCGAACTCGGGCCGCGGGTCCACGGCGGTGGGTGTTGGGGCGTCGTTGATCGTCACAGGTCCTCCTCGACGGGGGTGCACCTCCGCGCTCGCGGGGTGCGGGATGACCGGTCGCGCGCCGGTCGCGGAGCCGGCGGCAGACACCGGGCTGGCGAGGGCTGAGAGCCCGTTCAGGCGGGGATGGGCGCGCCTGGACAGAGCTGCGCGGCGACCCGCATCAGGTCGACGACCCGGCGGGAGGTGAACAACCGAACGAGCGGCATGCGGTCGATTTTCCTACCAGGAAGGTAGGATTTCAAGCCCCCAGGTCGAGCGAAGTGCCGTCAGCCGCCGACCCTGCGTCGACAGTGGACCTTGGCCGAGTACGATCCCGGGCGTACCGCTGTGATGACCTCCAGCTGACGACCCCTCGATAGGAGCCAGGCATGGCCGGCCCGGACCCCGAACTCGCCGCGAAGCTTCAGCCTGACGTGCCGCACGCGGCACGGATCTGGAACTACTGGATGGGCGGCAAGGACAACTTCCAGTCCGACCGGGCGGCCGGCGACGCTGTCGCCGAGGTCTACCCGGAGATCGTCCTCATGGCGCAGCAGTCGCGCGTGTTCCTGGTGCGGGCCGTGCGGTACCTCGCGGCCGAGGCGGGCATCCGGCAGTTCCTGGACATCGGCACCGGCCTGCCCACCATGCAGAACACGCACGCGGTCGCCCAGGGCATCGCGCCCGACTCGCGGATCGTCTACGTGGACAACGACCCGATGGTGCTGGTGCACGCGCGGGCGCTGCTGGCCAGCACCACGTCGGAGGGTGTCACCACCTACGTACCGGCCGACTACCACGACCCGGAGAAGATCCTCGCCGAGGCGGCGCAGACGCTCGACTTCGACCAGCCCATCGCCGTGATGTACATGGGCGTGATGGGCTACGAGCCCGACCTGGACGTGGTGCGCTCGATCGTCGGGCGCACGATGGACGCGGTGCCGTCCGGCTCCCACCTGGTGCTCTGGGACGGCACCAACACCAGCCCGGCGGTGGTCTCCGGTGCCGACCGGCTGGCGCAGAGCGGCGGAGTCCCGTACATCCTGCGCAGCCCGGAGGAGCTCGAGAGTTGCTTCGACGGGCTGACGATGGTGGAGCCGGGCCTGGTGCCCATTCCGCTGTGGCGACCAGAGGAGTCCGACGCCGTCGGGATCGACGCCTACGGCGCGGTGGCTCGCAAACCCTGACCGACATGACGTCCGCCCCGCTCCCGCCATCGCGCCGGAGCGGGGCGGACGTCGTTCACCGCTCGCAGGTCAGGGTCAGGCCCTCGGGCACCGCGCTGCTTGCCACGAGCAGGCCGAAGGTCGTCGCCCCGTCCAGCGTCAACGTCCCGTTGTAGGAGGCGTTGCGAACGGTGACGTCGGCGCCGGCCATCTCGGCCGCCCCGCCCCAGACCGTCTGGATGCGCTCGTCACCGGACCACCGCCAGGAGACCCGCCACCGGTCCAGCGGCAGCGACCCGGTGTTGCGGACCGTGACCGTCGCGACGAAGCCGCTGCCCCAGTGGGCGTCGACCGTGGCCGTCGCCCGGCACGAGGTCAGCGAGGCGGTGCGGGCCGAGGCGATCACGTACGGGTCCCGTCGGCCCTCGACGTCGGTGAACCGGTACCAGTACTCCGTGCCGGGCGTCAGCCCGTCGATGGTCACCGAGCCGTTGCGCTCCGGCCCGGAGACGCCCTCGGCGACCGGGGCCCGCCACTGTTGGGCGTCCTCGCGGCTGGTGAAGAGGCTGACGGTCATCGGCGGGTCGTAGCCGCAGGGCGGGCGGAAGAAGATGACGTACGAGATGGTCAGGCTGGTGGTGGTGGCCCCGGCCACGCTCGCGCTGATCGGTATCGCTGGTGGGCAGGTCGGCGTCGGCGTCGGTGTGGCCGACGGCGTGGGCGTGGGTGTCGCCTCGGCGGCGGTGGTCGTCCCGGTCCAGGCGGCCAGCGCCATGGTCGTGACAGCGAGGAACATGCGAAGCATCCGGTACCTCCGTGGTTACCGGGCACCGATGACCGAGGTGGTTGCCGGTGCCGCGCTCGGGTTTCCGGTCCCGACGAGGCTGCCCGGCACGGGTGACATGGCCACCTCATGCGCCCCGTGGGCCGGAGGAGATCTGGTGCGCGCTGGCTCCCCGAGCACGACCGAACCACAGCATGGCAGTCGGTGAGCATCGATACAACCCGATCCCGATCCCGTCGAACATCGTCCGCTTTCTCGTCGCCGCAGGGACACCCGCCGGGCCCCCGAACCCCGAATGATCTATTACGGTCTATTCATTCGGACACGGGAGCACACCATGCTCGACGCAAACAACGCGACCCGGCGACCCCGGGTGGTCAGGGCACTGGTCGCGGCAGGCGCTGCGGCGGTGCTGGCGGCTGCCGCGCTGGCCGCACCCACCCCCGCCAGTGCCGCCGTCAGCCGGGCCGAGCTGGCCCTCCGCTGGGCGCCCATCCACTACCAGGACGTCGACGCCACCGGCAGCCACGCCCTCAGCGGGCAGTCGGACTACCTCACCCGGGTCGACTTCGACGGCGACCTGGACGGACGCAACAACTGGGACCGGGCTGGCCAGGCCGGCAACCCACTCGCCGCGCACGTGTACTACTCCGTCGTGGAGACGAGCACCCACTGGTACATCACGTACTTCTTCTTCCACCCTCGGGACTGGACCGACCACCCCTTCTTCGAGACCGAGCACGAGAACGACGGTGAGGGCGCGCTGTTCGCGATCGAGCGCGACGGCTCCACGTACGGCGTTCTCCGCTCTGCCGTCACGGTCGCGCACAGCGACTTCTTCTCCTACACGCCGACCGGCAGCACCTGGACCAGCGGCGCGGAGAGCGTCGACGGCACCCTGGGGTTCCAGGCGTCACCGCACGACGCGTTCCAGCACCCGGTGACGGCGCAGGAGGCGCAGGGCCACGGCCTCAAGGCACACCCGCAGTACGACATCAACGGCGACGGCCTGGTCTACTACCCGTCCACCGTCGCCGAGACGCCGAGCAGCGGCAACGACCGCGACGTGCGGTATCAGCTGGTCGACATCTTCGCCGCCGGCGGCCTGTGGGCGCAGCGGTCCAACGCGAGCCTGTTCGCCAGTCTGGGCACGTTCGCCGGTGACACGTCCGGCGACTGCGGCGTCGGCACCTGGAGCTGTTCGACCAACTCGGCCAACGCGCCCTGGGGCTGGGACGACGGCAACGACGCCCCGGCGCGGGGTGAGATCGCCAGCGACCCGGCGAAACTGTCGGCCGCGTACTTCACGGTGCCGACCGGCCTGGCCCGCACCTACAGCTACAACCCGTACGCCGGGGCGGCGGCGGCGCTCGCCGAGGCGGCGAGGACGGCACCGCCGACCGTCGACTGATCTCGGTCGACCTCATTGTCCGACCGGGGGTGACAGTCTCGGGCGAGGGCGGACCCCTCCGGGCGGTACGCGAATTCGCCCCGTCCGGCAGCTGCGGGCGGGGCGAATTCGAGCGGGTGCACCGATCAGTGCTTGCCCACGAAGATCCCGATGCCGTTGGCGACCATTCGCTCCGTACCGTCGGACGGGCTGTTGCGGGCGGTGGCCGCGGCCTGGCCCGGCTCGCGGACGGCGACGGTGCTCGAACCGCCGCCGTCGAGGTTCACGGCGGCGTCCGCGCCGAGCGAGCGCATCAGGTCGGCCAGCTCGGCGATCGTGAACCCGGCGCTGGCCGGGGCACGGCCGGCCAGGGCGACCAGGTAGACGGTCCGACCGTCGGGGCTGGCTCCGGCCGCGCTGCGTACCGCGGCGGTCTTGGTGTCCAGGCCGGCCAGCGGCGCACCGTCGCGCAGGATCGGCGCGCCACCGACCGCGAAGGTTAGCTTCGGTTTGCCGGCGGAGACCAGCTTCTCGCGCACCTGCACCCGGTCACCGACGGCGAGGTCGTCGAGCGCGTCCGCGCCGCCCTCCCGACCGACGAGCACCTGGGTGTCGGCCGGGATCGCGCCCGCGCCGGGCGTCTGGCCCACCGCGGTCACCACACCGTCGCGGACGGTCACCTCGTAGGTGTGGGTGCTGCACGGGTCGCTGCGGCTCGTGTCGGTGCCGCAGGTGGACCGGACCCGGGAGGCGGTTCCCCAGTCGGCGGTGAACAGGCCGACGCCGCCGACCGGGAGGGCGTACTGGTTGAGGCCGCCCAGCGCGATCGTGCCCTTCCCGCTGCGCACCTCGCCGTCCAGGCTCAGGGTGTCGACGCGGGCCTTGCCGTTCACGCCGACGCCGAACACGTCGCGGGTCGAGGTGCCGGGGGCGAGGCCGGGGCCGAAACGCTGCGCGGTCGGCACCGCGAACTTCAGCTCCTCGCCGTCGGCGATCTCCGGGCCGGACGACGAGTAGGTCGGGGTGACGCCCGCGTGCGTCTCACTGTTGTTGAAGAAGTCGCCGTTGACGCCGGCGACGGCACCCTGCTCGTTCGTCATCGCCGAGACGACAGTGCGCTGCGCCACCGCGTCGGGGTGCAGCAGGTCCAGGGAGACCGTGTTCTTCTTCAGGTCGGCCGTGAGCAGGTAACCGACGGTCACGCCCCGGGGCGTGGTCACCTCGAACGAGCCGTACGTGACGCCCGGGGCGAGCTGCTCGGTCGAGGTGATGGTGATCGGGGCGCCCGTCGCGGGTACCGTGGCGGTCGCGGCGTGGGCGACGCCGGCCGGCGTGACGAGCGTGGTCAGCCCCGCCGCGAGCAGCAGCGCCAGACGTGGGCGTACGAGGTGCGGTGACCTCATCGCCGCTCCTTTCCTGGTGCGTTCCTGGCCTGGGCCGGGATGGTCGAACCGGCCGGCGGTTGACCGGGCCGGCGATGATCTTCCTGGTCAGCCGATCACCCGGGGGTGAACGCGGGAGGCCGCGGACGTGAACCGCCCGCACCGTCTTGATCAACTGCCGGAGCGGCCGGATCGGGTCGACGGAGGTCGGCGCGAGCCCGGGGTGCCAAAAAGTTTTGTGCACTTCCTACAACTGAGGGACGGTGGCTTCGGTGGTTGCGCCATAGCGCTGGCCGCCGCCACCCGGAAAAGTGATCACTGCTGGGAGCCGTCGTCTCTCGGCACGCAGGGTCGAGGTCTAGCTAAGGGGTTCTTCGGGTGTTCAACCGTGTCGCCATCGTCAACCGTGGTGAAGCCGCCATGCGGCTCATCCACGCGGTCCGCGAGCTGGCCGCGGAGACCGGCATCCAACTCGAAACCGTGGCTCTCTATACCGATGTCGACCGCAACGCCACGTTCGTCCGCGAAGCGGACATCGCCTACGACCTCGGCCCGGCATCCGCCCGCCCCTACCTCAACCTGGCGGTGCTGGAGCGCGCCCTGACCGAGACCGGGGCCGACGCCGCGTGGGTCGGTTGGGGCTTCGTCGCCGAGGATCCGGCGTTCGCCGAGCTGTGCGAGAAGATCGGCGTCACCTTCGTCGGGCCGAGCCCGGACGCCATGCGCCAACTCGGCGACAAGATCGGCTCAAAGCTGATCGCCGAGGAGGTCGGCGTGCCGGTCGCGCCGTGGAGCCGCGGTGCCGTCGAGACCCTGGACGCCGCACGTGCCTCGGCGGCCGAGGTCGGCTACCCGCTGATGCTGAAGGCGACCGCGGGCGGCGGCGGGCGCGGCATCCGCGTGATCAGGAACGAAGCCGAGCTGGTCGACGCGTACGAGCGCACCAGCCAGGAGGCGGCGCGGGCCTTCGGCAGCGGCATCGTGTTCCTGGAGCGCCTGGTCACCGGGGCTCGGCACGTCGAGGTCCAGGTGATCGCCGACGGACAGGGCACCGCGTGGGCGCTCGGCGTCCGCGACTGCTCCGTGCAACGACGCAACCAGAAGGTCATCGAGGAGTCGGCGTCGCCGGTGCTCGACCCGGCGCAGGCCGCCGAGCTGAAGACGTCGGCCGAGCGGCTGGCCGTGGCGGTCGGTTACCGCGGCGCGGCGACCGTCGAGTTCCTCTACCACCCCGGCGACCGGTTGTTCGCGTTCCTCGAGGTCAACACCCGCTTGCAGGTCGAGCACCCGATCACCGAGCTGACCACCGGGTTCGACCTGGTCAAGGCGCAGCTGCACGTCGCCGCCGGCGGGCGGCTCGAAGGTGCGCCGCCGGCCGAGCGCGGGCACGCCATCGAGGCGCGGCTCAACGCCGAGGACCCCGACCGCGACTTCGCGCCGTCGCCCGGCCGCATCGCCCGGCTGGACCTGCCCAGTGGCCCCGGCATCCGGGTGGACACCGGCGTCAGCGAGGGCGACACCATCCCGGCCGACTTCGACTCGATGATCGCGAAGATCATCGCGTACGGCCGGGACCGCGACGAGGCGCTCGGCAAGCTGCGCCGGGCGATGGCGAACACCACGGTGATCATCGAGGGTGGCGCGACGAACAAGAGCTTCGTGCTCGACCTGCTCGACCAGCCCGAGGTGATCGACGCCAGCGCGGACACCGGCTGGATCGACCGCGTCCGCGGCGAGGGCCGGCTCGTCACGCACCGCCACTCCGCGGTCGCCCTGGCCGCCGCCGCCATCGAGGCGTACGAGGAGGAGGAGCGCGTCGAGCGGCAGCGGCTGCTGTCGACGGCGGCCGGCGGACGCCCGCAGGTGCAGCACGCCAGCGGCCGACCGTTGGACCTCAAGCTGCGCGGCGTCGGCTACCGCACGCGGGTGGCGCGCGTCGGCGCGCACCGGTTCCGGGTCGGCATCGAGACCGGCCCGGTGGTGCGCACCGCCGACGTCGAACTCGACCGCTTCGACAGGCACACCGGTCAGATCGTCGTCAACGGCATCCGCTACCGCCTGCTCACCGGCACGTACGGGCCGACCCACCTGGTCGAGGTGGACGGCGTGACGCACCGGGTCAGCCGGGACGAGGGTGGCGTCCTGCGCTCCCCGATGCCCGCGCTGGTCGTCGCCACGCCACTGGAGGTCGGCGCCGAGGTCGAGGCGGGCGCGCCGGTGCTGGTGCTGGAAGCGATGAAGATGGAGACGGTGCTGCGGGCGCCGTTCCGGGCGCGGCTCAAGGAGTGCGCCGTCTCGGTGGGCAGCCAGGTGGAGGCCGGTGCGCCGCTGCTGCGCCTGGAGCCGCTCGCGGACGACGCCGAGGAGAACACCGACGACGCGAGCACCGAGACCGTCGAACTGGACCTGCCCACCGCCACCGCGGACATCCCGGCGGACGAGCGCAGCAGGCGCGGTCAGGAGGACCTTCGCGGTCTGCTGCTCGGCTTCGACGTCGACCCGCACGACGACCGCCGGGTGCTCGACGACTACCTCACCGCACGGCGGGCGACCACCGAAGCCGGTCAGCGGCCCCTGGCCGCCGAACTCGACCTCATCGAGGTGTTCGCCGACCTCGCCGAGCTGAGCCGCAACCGGCCGACGGGCGAGGACGGCGGCGCCGCGCACGTGCACAGCGCCCGGGAGTACTTCCACACCTACCTGCAGAGCCTCGACGTCGAGCGGGCCGGGCTGCCCGAGGCCTTCCAGACCAGGCTGGGCAAGGCGCTCGGCCGGTACGGCGTCACCGACCTGGACCGCACTCCCGCCCTCGAAGCGGCCGTCTTCCGGATCTTCCTCGCCCAGCAGCGCGCCTCCGCGGACGCGCAGGTCGTCGCGGCGCTGCTGCGCGCCTGGCTGCGGGAGACCCCGCCGGACGAGACGCTGCGCGAGCCGGCCGGTCTCGCACTGGAGCGGCTGATCGCCGCGACGCAGGTCCGCTTCCCCGTGGTCGCGGACCTCGCCCGCGGCGTGGTGTTCGCCTGGTTCGCCCAGCCGCTGCTGCGCCGCAACCGCGCCCGGGTCTACGCCGAGGTCCGTGGTCACCTGCGGCACCTCGACACGCACCCGGACGCGGCAGACCGCGCCGAGCGCATTGCCGAGATGGTGCGCAGCACCGAGCCGTTGGTCCGGCTGCTCGGCCAGCGGCTCGTCCGCGACCACCTCGACAACGCGGTGATGTTGGAGGTGCTGACCCGGCGGTACTACGGCAACCGGTCGCTCACCAGCGTGCGTACCCGCCAGGTCGGGGACTGCACGTTCGTGGTCGCCGAGCGCGCCGACTCGAGTGTGGTCTCCGCCGCGGTGAGCTTCGACGCGCTGGGCAGCGCCCTGCGCGGGCTGGCCGAGCTGGCCACCGGCGAGGACTCCGTGGACGCCGACATCTACCTCGGCTGGGAGAACCAGCCAGAGGACTTCGACGCGATGGCGGCGGCGCTGGCCGAGGTCATCGCCGCGCACCCGCTGCCGCCCCAGGTCCGTCGGGTGACCACCACCGTGGCGGGTCGCGGCGGGGCGGTCATGCACCACCACTTCACCTTCCGTCCGTCGGGCGCCCAGTTGACCGAGGACCGGCTGATCCGTGGGCTGCACCCGTACATCGCGCAGCGGATGCAACTGGAGCGGCTGCACAAGTTCGACCTGACCCGGCTGCCGTCGTCGGACGAGGAGGTCTACCTCTTCCAGTGCGTGGCGCGGGAGAACCGGGCCGACGAGCGCCTCGTCGCGTTCGCGCAGGTGCGTGACCTGACCGAGCTTCGCGAGCAGGACGGCCGCCTGGTCGCGCTGCCGACGGCCGAGGACGCCATCGCCACCTGCCTCGACTCGATCCGCCGCGCCCAGTCGCGGCGGCCGTCGAAGACGCGCTTCAACACCAACCGCATCGTGGTCTACGTGTGGCCGCCGAGCGAGCTGACCCGCGAGGAGATGGAGATGATCGCCGGGCGGGTCCGCCCGACGACCGCGGGCGCCGGCCTGGAGGAGATCCTGTTCATCGCGCGGCAGCGCGACCGCCGGACCGGCGAGCTGACCAGGATCGCCGTACGGATCTCGTTCGACGCCGCGGGCGGCGCCGAGCTGGCCGTCGGGGAGCCGCCGGTCGAGCCGATCGAGCCGCTCGACGAGTACCGGCTCAAGGTGCTGCGGGCCAGCAGCCGCAACACCGTGTACCCGTACGAGCTGACCGGCCGGCTCGGTGACTTCGTCGAGTACGACCTGGACGACCACCACGTGCTGGTGCCGGTGGACCGGCCGAAGGGGCGCAACGGCGCCGCCATCGTGGCCGGGGTGGTCACCACGCCGACCGAGCGCTACCCGCAGGGCGTCACCCGGGTGGTGCTGCTCGGCGACCCGACGAAGTCGCTGGGCGCCCTGTCCGAGCCGGAGTGCCGGCGCGTGATCGCCGCACTGGACCTGGCCGAGCGGATGCAGGTGCCGCTGGAGTGGTGGGCGCTCTCCGCCGGCGCGCGGATCTCGATGACCTCCGGTACGGAGAACATGGACTGGGTGGCCGCGGCGCTCAAGCGGATCGTCGAGTTCACCCAGGCCGGCGGTGAGATCAACATCGTGGTCGCGGGCATCAACGTCGGCGCGCAGCCGTACTGGAACGCCGAGGCGACGATGCTCATGCACACCAAGGGCATCCTGGTGATGACGCCAGACTCGGCGATGGTGCTCACCGGCAAGCAGTCTCTCGACTTCTCCGGCGGTGTGTCGGCCGAGGACAACTTCGGCATCGGCGGCTATGACCGGGTGATGGGGCCGAACGGGCAGGCGCAGTACTGGGCGCCGAACCTGACGGCCGCACGGGACGTGGTGATGGCGCACTACGACCACACGTACGTCGCGCCCGGCGAGGACGCGCCCCGACGGGCCGTCACCACCGACCCGGTCGACCGCGACATCTCCGCCTTCCCGCACGACGTGGCGGGCAGCGCCTTCGCCACCGTCGGGGAGATCTTCTCCGTCGAGGCCAACCCGGACCGCAAGAAGCCGTTCGACATCCGCACGGTGATGCGGGCCCTCTCCGACCAGGACCACCCGGTGCTGGAGCGCTGGGCCGGCATGGCGGACGCGGACACCGCGGTCGTGCAGGACGTCCACCTCGGTGGCATTCCGGTCTGCCTGCTCGGCATCGAGTCCCGGTCGGTGCCGCGGCACGGCTTCCCGCCCACCGACGGCCCGGACACGTACACGGCGGGCACGCTGTTCCCCCGCTCGTCGAAGAAGGCCGCGCGGGCGATCAACGCGGCCAGCGGCAACCGGCCGCTCGTCGTGCTGGCGAACCTGTCCGGCTTCGACGGCTCACCGGAGTCGATGCGCAAGCTGCAACTGGAGTACGGCGCCGAGATCGGCCGGGCGATCGTCAACTTCCGGGGGCCCATCGTCTTCTGCGTGATCTCGCGCTACCACGGCGGTGCGTTCGTGGTGTTCTCGAAGGCGTTGAACCCGAACATGACGGTGCTGGCGCTGGAGGGCTCGTTCGCCTCGGTGCTCGGTGGCGCACCCGCCGCCGCGGTGGTGTTCTCCGCCGACGTCAACGCCCGTACGGCGGCCGACCCGCGGGTGCGGGACCTGGAGGCCCGCACCGCCGCCGCGACCGGCACCGAACGCGCCGCGCTGACCGCGGAGCTCGACGAGCTGCGCTCGTCGGTGCGCGCGGAGAAACTCAGCGAGGTGGCGGCCGAGTTCGACCGGGTGCACAACATCCACCGCGCCGTCGAGGTCGGCTCGGTGGACGCCGTCATCCGCGCCGCCGAGCTGCGTCCGCGCATCATCGAGGCCATCGAAACCCGCCTGGGTTAGCGCGGGCGGTACGCCCACACCACCGTCAGCACCACCGGTCGTCGACCGGTGGTGCTGACCGTCAGGGGGTGGTCCGCTGAGCGGTCTAGCTGAGCGCCGCGTTCAGCGCGACGGCGACGGCAGGGTGGCCGAGCGGGTCAGTCCCACTGGTTCTGGTTGAGGAACCGGGCGAAGCCCCGCCACGAGTTCGGCCCCATCACCCCGTCGATCGGGCCGGTGTAGCCCCACCCCGAGGCGAGCCGCTGAACGGCTTTCCAGGTGTTCGTCCCGGGCACGCCGTCGAGAGGACCGGTGTAGCCGTACCCGCGCATGGCCTGCTGCAGGGCCGCGTAGGTCCCCGTACCGGGAACGCCGTCGATCGGGCCCGTGTAGCCGGAGGTGATCCGCAACCAGTTCTGCATCCGCTTGTAGAAGACGGTGCCGGGGATGCCGTCCTGTTCGGTGGACGTCTTCGGCAGGCCGCCGCCACCCGGGTTCTGGCCGATGTAGGTCAGCGGGTTGATGCGGACGCCGCTCGGGTTGATCATGTGCCAGTGCAGGTGCGGACCGGTGGAGCTGCCTGATCCGGGTGCGCCCACCGCGCCACCGGACCGTCCGACGATCGCGCCGGCGCTCACGGCGGTGCCGTTGGCCAGCAGGAACTGGGACAGGTGCAGGTACTGACTGCGGTAGCCGTCCGCGTGCTGGATGGTGACGGTGTGGCCGCCCGTACCGTTGTTCGGGATGTTCTGGATCGTGCCGGCGCCACAGGCCGGCAGGTTGGTCCCGACGCCCATCCCGAAGTCGATACCGCCGAGCGAACCGCTGTTGAGGTGGTCCTGCCAGGTGCCGGTGATCCGGTAGCCGGCGAACGGGTTGTAGATCACGGGTGCGGCGGACGCGATCCCCGGCAGGCCGACGACACCGCCGACAGCCAGGGCACCGGTGGTCAACACGGTGCCGCGCAGCAGCCTGCGACGGCTCAACCGGGTCGGCGGCCGTTCCCCGTCGCCGCCACAGCAGACGGGTGGATGTTCGTGGTTCATCGCCGGCCTCCGTACGGTCGCAGTTGACCATGGACCAGCCGAGGTTAGCCGCCGCAGTGGCACGGATCAATGTCAGGTGACGTGGCGCAGCAGCTCGTGGAGGAATGTGACGACCTCGTCCGGGGCGAGGTCCATGGCGTTCTCCCCGACGCTGACCTCGAACGAGCACCGGTCCGGATCTGGCGCGGACCGTACCCGCCCGAACAGCTCCACCCCGTCGGCGGCGAGCAGGGCGTCGGCGGCCCGCGTCGCGGCGTCCGGGCCGACCGGGAGGTGGACGTGGAAGATCGGCGTCTGCGGTGGGTCCGGGAAGGCGCGGGCCACCCCGTCGGCGTTGATGGCCGCCGCGATCGCCACCGCGTGCTCCCGGTGCGCCGGCAGCCGGGGCAGCAGGGTGTCCAGGCCGTGCAGTGCGGTGAGCGCCAGCGGCCACGCGTCGTAGACGTCGCCGCCGAGCCGCCGGCGCCACACCTGGGCCTCGGCCACCAGGGCGGCGTCCCCGGCCAGGGCGGCACCGCCAACGCCCTGCAGTCCCTTGTAGAACGAGACGTACGCACTGTCGAACAGCGCGGCGATCTCGGCGAACGGCCGCTGGTAGTACGTCTGGGCCTCCCACAGGCGGGCGCCGTCGAGGTGGATGGCCGCGCCGCGCTCACGCATCGCTTCGGTCTGCGTGACGAGGTCGTCCCACTCCGGCAGCAGCCCACCGATGTCCCGTTGCGGCAGCTCCCAGACCGCCGCCGCGAGCGGTTCGGCGACGGAGGCGAGATCGGCCAGGGTCATCAGCCGGTGGCGGTCGCCGACGGGCTGGAAGCGCAACCCGTGCACGACGGCGTACCCCTGCTGCTCCCAGGCCTCCAGGTGACACTGCGGATGGGCGGCGAAGGCCCGCCTGCCGCGGCGGTCGGCGTGGATGCGCAGGGCCACCTGCTGCGCCATCGTCCCGGACGGGAAGAAGAGGGCTTCGTCCGTGCCGAGCAGGGAGGCCACACGCCGTTCGAGGACGGCAACCGGCCCGTCCGGTCCGTTCGGCGGTGTGGCCGGGTCGACCTGGGCCAGCATCGACCGCAGCAGGTCGTACGGCCGACGGCGCAGCTCGGAGTGCAGAAACAGGGAACGCCGCACACTCATTGCGGCAGTATCCACCTTCAGCCGGTTCGTCGCCCGTGGCCCGGGTCGGTGTCGGCCTGCCAGGCGGCGACGAGATCCTCGCGCGCCCGGGCGACCCGGGAACGGATCGTGCCGACGGGGCACTGGCAGACGTCCGCCGCCTCGGCGTAGGACAGGCCGAGCACCTGGGTGGCGACGAACGCCTCGCGGCGCTCCCGGGTCAGGCCGGCGATCAGCTGGTGCAGGGTCACGCCCTCGTCGGCACCGGCGGTGATCGCACCGGCGGCCTCGGCCGCCGCCTGCCAGTCCGGCACCGAAGCCGTCCTCGGCCGGGCCACCGCCGTCCGGACGTGGTCCACGGCAACGCGCCGGGCGATGGTGAACACCCAGGTACGGGCCGACGAGCGGCCGGCGAAGCCGGGCAGGTTGCGGATCGCCCGCAGGAACGTCTCCTGGGTCAGGTCGTCGGCCTCCCCCGGCCCGGCCAGGTGCGACAGGAACCGCCAGACCTGGTCCTGTAGTGCCCGGATGAACGCCGTGGCGGCCTGCCGGTCACCCTGGCCCGCCTCCCGCGCCCACCGGGTCACCTGGTCGTCGTCAGCGACGCCGTTTCGCACAGACCACCGTCCTGTGTGCCACGGGCCGCTCCTTGATGCCGAGATGCCGCCGTCGGAACGCCGCCGGTCGGCCGCGCACTCTGGTGGTCGCCGGCCGGTCCGGAAAAGTTCCCGGGGTTCCCACGTTCGACTGATTTCGCGGATGTCCGAGGGGATGGGAACCGGGGCCGCTCAGCTCGGGACGGGCTGGTCCGCGCTCTCGCGTTCGCGCGGGACCACGAGGTCGGGCACGCTCCACGAGCGCCACAGCTGGCTGTACCCGCCCCCGGCGCGGAGCAGCTCGGCGTGGGTGCCGTGCTCGGCGACCCGCCCCTGGTCGAGGACGACGATGCGGTCCGCGGTGGCCGCCTGACTGAGTCGGTGGGCCACGATCAGCGTGGTACGGCCCTCGGTGGCCGCCACGGCGGCGCGGTCGAGGTCGCGCGCCCCCGCGCTGCCCGCCTCGGCGGTGGCCTCGTCGAGGACCGCGACGGCCGGGTCCGCGAGAGCGAGGCGGGCCAGCGCGAGCTGCTGGGCCTGGGCCGAGGTGAGCTGCCGCCCACCCTCCCCCACCGCGGTGGCGAGACCGTCCGGCAGGGTCCGCACCCACTCGGTGGCGCCGACGAGGTCGAGGGCGGCGGCGATCTCGGCGTCGGTGGCGTTGGGGTCGGCGAGGCGCAGGTCGTCGGCGAGCGGCCCGGCGAAGACGTGCACCTCCTGGCTGATCAGGGCGATCTCGCGACGGAGGCGGTGCTCGTCGAGCTGTGCCAGCGGCACGCCGCGCAGGGTCACCGCGCCGTCGGTGGGCGCGATGATGCCGGCGATGATGCCGGCGAGGGTGCTCTTGCCCGCGCCGCTCGCGCCGACCAGGGCGACGCGCTCCCCCGGTGCGAGACGCAGGGCGATGTCCCGCAGCACCACCGGCCCGTCGTCGTAGCGGTGCCGCGCGACGGTCACCTCCAGTGCCGCCGGGACGCCCCGGTCGGGGCGGGTGGGCTCGGTGCCGGCGGGGACCGCGGTGTCCGGCAGGGTGGTGACCCCGACGAGTCGGGCCAGGCTGGCCCCGGCCTGCAGCACCGAGTCCGACTCGAACAGCAGCAGGCCGATGGGGTTGAAGAGGCGGTGGAAGTAGAGCGCGGCCGTGGTGGCGGCTCCGACGGTGGCCAGGTCGCCGCGTACCAGCAGGAAGCCGGCGAGCAGCACGGCGGCGAGCCCCACGAACTCCGAGCGGTTGATGCGCAGCCCGAAGCGGGTGTAGAGACCGAAGATCTCCAGCGACAGGTCGCGGGCGACGCCGGAGCGCTCCGCGATCCGCGCGACGTGGGCGTCCTCCATCCGGTAGGCGCGCACGGTCGCCGCGCCCCGCAGCGCCTCGGCCGTCGCCTGCGCGCGCTCGCCGGTCGCCACCCGCTCGCGGGCGTAGTAGGGCACCGAACGCTTGAGGTACCAGCGCAGCGCCACCGCGTACGCCGGGGCCGCGGCCAACCCGGCGATGCCGAGTCGCCAGTCGAGGGCGAAGAGCCCCGCCGCGGTCAACACGACGGACAGCAGCGCGCCGAGGAAGGCGGGTCCGCTGGTGGCGATCACATTCGTCACCACGGCCACGTCGTCGCCGGCACGGGCCACCAGATCCCCGGTCCCGGCCCGTTCCAGGGTGGCCGACGGCAGGTGCAGGGCACGGTCGAGGACCCGCTCCCGGAGTCTCGCCAGCACGGTCTCGCCGAGGCGCGCGGCGACCGCCGCTCCGACCGCGGTGAGGAGCCCCGCGAGTACGGCGGCGCCCGCGATCACGCCGGCCCAGGCGATCACCCGCGCCGTGTCGGTTCCGGCGATGACGTCGTCGACGAGGCGGCCGAGCACCCAAGGGGCGACCAGCCCGGTCGCGGCGGCGGCGACCAGCAACGTGCCGGCGACGGCGCTGAGCCCGGGCAGGAGGGCCAGCTCGGTACGGAGGGCGGCCCAGGTCTGCCGGCCGGTGGCCGTCGGCAGCAGGTGCCGGGTGATCGGCTCGGACGTCATCGCAGGGTCTCCTCCCGGTAGCGGGCGTCGCTGGCGAGCAACCGCTCGTGCGGGCCCTCGGCGACGACCCGTCCCCGGTCGATCACGGCGACCCGGTCGGTGATCCGCAGCAGCGCCGGGCTGGTGGTGATCAGCACCGTGCCGCGGGTTCCCGCCCCGCGAGCCTCGGCCAGCCTGGTGGCGAGCAACCCCTCGGTCACCGCGTCGATCGCCGTGGTGGGGTTGTGCAGCACCAGCACCGGCGGGTCGGCGACGAGCGCCCTCGCCAGCCCGATCCGCTGCCGCTGCCCGCCGGACAGGTTCGCCCCGCGTTCGGTGAGCAGGCGGTCCAACCCGTGCGGGTGCGCGGCGAGCACGTCCTCCGCGGCGGCGGCCCGCACGGCGGCACGCAGGACCTCGTCGTCGACGAAGGCGCCGGCACTGAGGTTGGCGCGCAGCGTCCCCTCGAACAGCGCCACGTCATGCTGCTCGACCAGGACCACGGCGCGCGCGGCGTCGATGTGCAGCTCGTCGGCGGGCACGCCGTCGATCAGGACCTTCCCCCGGTGCTCCGCGCGGGGCACCCGGCCGGCCAGCAGCGCGACCAGCGCCTCGGCATCACTCGGGTCGTAGGCGAGCACGCCCAGGATCTCACCAGCGCGGACGCGCAGGCTGACGCCGTCGAGGCCCGCGTACGAGACCCCGTCGAGGGCGAGCCGGGACGGGCTCGGGGCGGGCGGTCCGGCGTCACCGGGCTGCACCACCGGAGCGGCGCCGAGGACCCGGGCGACCCGCCCCGCCGAGGCTCGGGCCATGGCGAACAACTGGACGCAGTACCCGAGCGTCTGCACCGGCTCGGCGATGAACTGGGCCAGCCCGACCACGGCAACGAGTTCACCGATGGTGAGCCGGCCCTGCAGCGCGAGCCAGCCCGCGGCTCCGGCGACCGTCGCGAGGAAGAGACCGTTGACGGTGGTGGTGAGCCCGAGGTGCAGGCCCTTGGTGGTGGCGGCGCGCAGGGTGACGTCGAGCGCGTGGCGACTGGCCCCCGCGTACCGGCGGGCGGCGTGGTCCTGCGCGCCGATGCCGCGCAGCACGCGCAGGCCGGTGACGAGGTCGACGGCGAGAGCGGTGGTGGCGGCGAGCGCCTCCTGCTGCGACGCGCTGCGCCGGGTGAGCAGCGGCGCCATCCGCTGGAGGGCGACGACCAGCAGGGGTACGCCGATGAGCACCCCGAGCCCGAGGGGCATGTCGACGACGAGTAGCGCGACGGCCGCGACCACGATGGCGGTGAGCGCCGCGGCGGTGAGTCCCGCGACCCGCACGACGAGCGCGGACAGCTCGGCGTCGGAAGCCGTCACGGACAGTAGCTCGCCGTCGCGCAGGCCCGACCGGCGTCCACGCGGGTCGAGGGCGCTGCGGACGATCTCGACCCGGGTGGCGTGCGCCTCGTGTTCGACGGCGGCGAACGCCAGTCGCGCGCCGGCCCGGTAGGCGAAGGCGAGCACGGTGAACAGGGCGGCCAGGCCTGCCAGCGAGAGCAGCAGGGCGCGGACGTCCCCGGTGGCCACCGCACGGTCGATGACCACGCCGATGGCCACCGGGACGAGGGCTTCGGTGGCCTGGTGGGTGCAGAGCAGCGCGATGCCGGCGGCCACCCGGGCGCGCTGTCGACGCAGCGCGCGACGGAGCACCACAGCACCGGTGGTCTCGGCGACTGTCACGCTCGGATCGATGAGGGCACGGCGGGGACTCCACTACGATTAGGGCAGGCTAACCTAACATGCCTCCGGAACGCCTGTGGATGCGCGGGCCCGGTCCTCCCCCACCGGCACCGGACCGGGCAGGCCGAGGCCCTTGACGGCCGCCGCGACCAGGGCTTCCGGGGCCAACGAGACATCGAGGACGAGCACCGACTCGTCCGCCTCGGCCGGTTCCAGCGTGGCGAGCTGCGACTCCAGCAGACTGGCCGGCATGTAGTGCCCCTCGCGTCGGGCCAACCGGGCTCGGATGACCTCCGCCGGCCCGTCCAGGTGCACGAAGTCCACCCGGAGCGGGCCCCGGCGGAGCACGTCCCGGTACGACCGCTTCAACGCCGAGCAGGCCAGCACCGTCGAGCGACCCTCCGCGCCGCGATCGGCGATCCACCCGGCGATGTCCCGCAGCCAGGGCCACCGGGTGGTGTCGTCCAGCGGTACGCCGGAGCGCATCCGCGCCACGTTCTCCGGGGAGTGGAACTCGTCCGCCTCGGCGAACGTCAGCCCGGTGGCCGCGCTGATTCCCCGCGCCACAGTGGTCTTGCCGGCCCCGGAGACACCCATCACCACGACGTGCCGGGTGGGCCGGGCGCCGCGCCGTTCACCAGTCATGAACCGTGCCGTCCTTGAGCCGGTTGAACGGCAGGTACGCCGGCTCGTACGGGAACCGGGCCGCCGCCTCCTCGTCGAGCTCCACCCCGAGCCCCGGTTGGTCGCCGGGGTGCAGGTAGCCGTCGGTGAAGGTGAACGACTGCCGGAACACCTCGTTGGCCAACGGGGTGTGCTTCATGTACTCCTGGATGCCGAAGTTGTGGATGGCCAGGTCCAGGTGCAGCGCCGCGGCCATACCCACCGGTGAGATGTCGGTGGGGCCGTGGATGCCGGACTTGATCTGGTACTGGGCGGCGAAGTCGAGCAGCTTGCGCATGGCGGTGATGCCGCCGGTGTGGGTGACCGCGGACCGGACGTAGTCGATCAGCTGTTCGCGGATCAGGGTTTGGTAGTCCCAGACCGTGTTGAAGACCTCACCGATGGCCAGCGGGGTGGTGGTGTGCTGGCGGACCAGCCGCAGCGCCTCCTGGTTCTCGGCCGGGGTGCAGTCCTCCAGCCAGAACAGGTCGTACGGTTCGAGGGCCTTGCCGAGCTTGGCGGCCTGGATCGGGGTCATCCGGTGGTGACCGTCGTGCAGCAGCGGCAGCTCCGGGCCGAACTCGTTGCGCACCGCCTCGAAGACCGACGGCAGGTGGCGCAGGTACGCGCGGGTGTCCCAGTCCTCCTCGGCGGGCAGCGGGGTGCGCTGGGCGGGCTCGTAGTCGTAGCGCTGGCCGGTGGCGCTGGGCTGCGCGGCCACACCGTAGACCGCGTTGATCCCCGGCACCGAGGTCTGCACCCGGATCGACCGGAAGCCCTCGTCGAGGTGGCGGCGGATCGAGTCGAACAGCTCGGGGATGTCCCGCCCCGACGCGTGCCCGTACGCCATGATGCCGGTGCGGGACGCGCCGCCCAGCAGTTGGTACAGCGGCATGCCGGCGGCCTTGGCCTTGATGTCCCAGAGCGCGACGTCCACGGCGGCGATGGCCGCCATGGTGACCGGGCCGCGCCGCCAGTACGCCGACCGGTACAGGAACTGCCAGGTGTCCTCGATCCGGTGCGGGTCCCGGCCCATCAGCAGCGGGGCGACGTGGTCGCGCAGGTACGAGGCGACGGAGAGCTCACGGCCGTTGAGCGTGGCGTCGCCCAGGCCGGTGATGCCCTCATCGGTGGTGATCTTCAGGGTGACGAAGTTCCGGTCGGGGCTGGACACGATGACGTCTGCTGCGACGATCTTCACGGGGTGCCTTTCGTTCTTGCCGGTCGGGGTCTCACCACTCCGCGTAGGAGCCGTCGGGGTGCCGCCAGGTCGGGCTGCGCCAGGCGTGCCCACGCTTGTCCGCGGTCCGTACCGCGTGTTCGTCGATCTCGATGCCGAGACCGGGCGCGGTCAACCGCTGCACGTACCCGTCGACGAAGGTCAGCGGGGTCTGGTCGAGGCAGTAGTCGAGCACCTCGGCGCCCTGGTTGTAGTGGATGCCGATGCTCTGCTCCTGGATCAGGAAGTTGGGTGTGGCGAAGCCGACCTGGAGGCAGGCGGCGAGGGCGATCGGCCCGAGCGGGCAGTGCGGGGCGAGCTGCACGTCGTACACCTCGGCCAACGTGGCGATCTTGCGAACCTCGGTGATGCCGCCGGCGTGCGCGAGGTCCGGCTGGGCCACGGCGATGCCGGCCTGCAAGACGGGCAGGAACTCCTGCCGGCTGTAGAGCCGCTCTCCCGTCGAGACGGGGGTGCTCGTGCAACGGACGACCTCACCGATCAGGTGTGAGTTCTCCGGCACCACCGGTTCCTCCAGGAAGAACGGCCGGTACGGCTCCAGCAGCGGGGCGACCCGCCGGACGTTGGCGAGGGTGAACCGACCGTGGAAGTCGACCGCGACGTCGCGGTCGTCGCCGAGGACCTCGCGGGCGACGGCCACCCGTCGCACCACCGCGTCGAGGTCGGCGACCGAGGCGAGCGGGCCCATCCGCCCGGACGCGTTCATCTTCACCGCGGTCAGGCCCGCCTCGATCCGAGCGTTGATCTGGTCGCGGATCTCGGCGGGCTCGTCACCGCCGATCCAGCCGTAGACCCGGATCCGGTCCCGGACCGGCCCGCCGAGGAGCTGGTGCACGGGGGCGCCGTAGTGCTTGCCGGCGATGTCCCAGAGCGCCTGGTCCAGACCGGACACCGCGCTGGCCAGGATCGGGCCGCCCCGGTAGAAGGACCCCTTGGTCAGCACCTGCCAGTGGTCCTCGATGCGCAGCGCGTCCCGACCGATGAGCAGCTCGCTGAGTTGGTGGACGGCCGTGCGCACGGTCTCGGACCGGCCCTCGCAGGTCGCCTCGCCCCAGCCGACGATGCCGGACTCCGTCTCGATCCGGACGAACAGCCAGCGGGGCGCGACCAGGAACGTCTCCACAGTTGCGATCGTCGTCATGACCGGTCAGCCCTTCGTGGCACCGGCGGTGAGACCGGAGACGACGTACTTCTGCACGAACAGGGCGATCAGCATGATCGGCAGGGTGACCACGGTCGCCGCGGCCATCAGGCCGCCCCAGTCGATGCTGGCGTAGCCGACGAAGTCGAAGATCGCGACGGGCAGCGTCTTCGTGTCGGAGCCGGAGAGCACCAGGGCGAACATGAAGTTGTTCCAGGAGAAGATGAAGGAGAGGATGCCGGCGGTCGCCACGCCGGCCACTGACAACGGCAGGGTGATCCGCCGGAACGCGCCGATGTGGGTCAGCCCGTCGACAAGCGCGGCCTCTTCCAACTCGGCCGGCAGGCCGTCGAAGTAGCCCATCATGATGTAGACGATCAGCGGCAGCGACACGAACATGTGGCTCAGGATCAGCACGGTGAAGCCGCCGACCATCTTTAGGTTCGAGAAGACGTAGTACCAGGGCACCAGGAGCGAGACGCCGGGGATCACCCGGGCCATGAGCACGACGAGCGCGGACTTCTTCATGCTGAACCGGCTCATCGAGTACGCGGCGGGCACCCCGAGCAGGAGCGACAGCGTGGTGGCCGCGAACGCCACCCAGAGGCTGTTGCCGATGAACTCGAGATAGTTCGCCTGCTGGAGAACGGTCTCGTAGTTCTTCAGACTGGGCGAGAAGGCGAACGCCTTGGCGGTGTCGTAGATGTCCACGTTGGTCTTGAACGACGCGGCGATCATCCAGAGCAGCGGCGCCATCAACGCGAAGACCACGACGACGAGAGCCGACGTGCGGAACACCCGGTACGGCTTGCTCGGCTTCATCGGCCCAGCCCCTTCTTGCGATAGGTGAGGGCCCACATCACCCCGATGATGATCAGGAAGAAGATGATGAGGACTGTCGACGAGACGCCGTAGTCGTTGTAGTCGAAGCTGAGGCCGTACGCGTACACGTTGAGGGTCTCGACCTCGTGGAAGGACCCACCGCCGCGCCCCTTGGTGGCGTAGAGGATGTCGAACGTCTTCAGCGCGTCGATGCCGCGCAGCAGGATGGCGACGATCACCGTGGGCATCAGCAGCGGCAGGGTGACGTGCCGGAACCGCTGCCAGCTGCTGGCGCCGTCGATCCGGGCGGCCTCCTGGGGCTCGTCGGAGAGCGAGGTGAGCCCGGCGAGCAGGATCAGCACGACCATCGGGGTCCACTGCCAGATGTCGATGAACATCGTCGTCGGCAGGGCCGAGTGCTGCCCGGCCAGCCAGGGCTGGGGGCCGATGCCGATCCAGCCGAGCAGCTGGTTCGCCATCCCGATGTTCGGGTCGAAGATCAGGCGCCACATCATGCCGACCGCCACCGGAGTGGCCACCAGCGGCAGGAGGATCGCGACGCGGACCCACTTCTCACCGCGGAAGGGCCGCCACAGCAGCAGCGCGATCGCCATGCCGAGGACGACCTCGAAGAACAGCACGACGCCGGTGAAGAGGACCGTTCGCCAGACCGCTGGCCAGAACCGGTCGGTGTCGGTGAGCACGTCGAGGTAGTTCTGGAAGCCGATGAACTCCGACTCCGCGCGCACCGAACCCTCGGCGTCGGTCAGGCTCAGGTACCCGGTCCACGCCACCGGAAAGATGATCAGCACGGCGACGAACGCCATGGCGGGTGCCGCGAAGAGCCACTTGCGGTGTTCGTTGGCCCAACGCGACCAGGCCGACGTCGTGTCCAGGGACGCCACGGGGGCCTCGGGCGAATCGGTACGGGGGGTGAGAACGGCTGACATTGAGATCTCCGGGTTGGAGGGGTCAGGTCCCGGCGAGGCGGCGGAGCCGGTCGGCCCCGCCGCCCAGCGCATGGGTTACTTCGCCTCGTCGTCGAGGAACTTCTGGAACGCCGCGTTCGCCGCGTCCGCCGAGCTGGCGGCGTCCTTGCCGGTGATCGCGTCGACGATCGGTTGGCCGACGATCTCCCGCGCCTGGGCCACCTTGACCACCAGCGGACGGTCGTGCCCGACGCCGTTGGCGGTGCTGACCGTGTTGGCCTCGGCAAGGTCCTTCGGGTAGGAGGCGGTACCCGCCGGGTTCGCCCAGACCGAGGTGCGGGCGCCGGGTACGCCGGCCGCCTGCTGCGCCAGCGCCTGCTCCTTGCCGGCGGCCCACTGGATGAACTTCCAGGCGTTGTCCTTGTTCTCCGAGCTGTCGTTCACCCCGAGCGCCCAGGACGGGATGTTGTACGGCTTCGACCCGGCCGGGCCGGCCGGGAAGGCGGCGAAGCCGACGGAGTCGACGACCTTGGACTTGGTCGGGTCGGTGGCGTTCTTGTAGAGCGAGTTGGCCTCGGTGTAGAAGGCGGCCTTGCCCTGCGTGAAGATCGCCATCGCCTCCGACCAGCTCATGTCGGTGCTGATGTTCTCCGGGCCGTGGTCCCGGAGCAGCCCGCCGTAGTAGGCGTACGCCTGCTTGGCCTGCTCGGTGTTGACGGTGGCCTTTCCGCTGGAGTCCACGAAGTCGCCGCCGAAGCTGAAGAGGAAGCTGGAGAACTGCGTGACCGCGGCGGCCTTGCCGGTACGGGCGACGAAGCCGGCGACGCCCGGGTTGTCGGCCTCGATCTTCGCGGCCTGCGCCTTGAGCTCGTCGAGGGTCTTGGGCGGGGCGGTGAAGCCGGACTTCGTCAGCAGGTCCTTGCGGTAGTAGAGGACCTCCTGCTCGGTGATGATCGGCAGCCCGACGACCTTGTCCTCATAGGTCGTCGCCTGCACCGGCCCGGCCTGGAAGTCACCGAACTCGAAGGCGCTGTCGGACTTGACTCTCTCGCTCAGGTCGGCGAGGTACTTGTTCTTGCCGAACTGCTTCCCCTCCTGCAGGGGTCGGTACATCATCACGTCGAGGTCGTCGGACCCGGCGTT
The DNA here is from genome assembly GCF_044456765.1 of Micromonospora sp. NPDC050784. Classification (NCBI taxonomy): domain Bacteria; kingdom Bacillati; phylum Actinomycetota; class Actinomycetes; order Micromonosporales; family Micromonosporaceae; genus Micromonospora; species Micromonospora sp. NPDC050784. The sequence continues at coordinate 84,206 of NZ_JBITGG010000009.1, forward strand.
GAGCTTGACGTTGTACTGGTCGGAGAGCTGGTCCTCACCGAGCTGGGTGACCTCGACCTTGAGGCCGGACTGCTTCTCGAACTCCGGCAGGACCTTCTTGATGTTCTCTGTCCACACGTGGTTGACGAGTGTCACGCGGACGGTCTTCGAGTCCTCGCCGCCACCATCGCCGCCGCAGGCGGCCAGGCCCATGGCGGCGACCACAGCCAGAGAAGTGCCGATTATCGATCGACGTCGCACGCTTGTCTCTCCTTCTGTCGTGGCCGCCGCCCCCGAGAGAGCCGCTACCTCGGTGTTACATCCGCTTAACATCGGGATGCTAGGCCGAATAAGCTGATTACCTCAAGAGGTAGATGCAAATGATATGATCTTTGGGTGGAACCGTCCTCACCAGAGGTTGCAGCCGCCCCGGCCCTTCCCGTCGAGTCCGGGCTGCACGCGCGCGTCCTCGAACACCTCGGCACCGCCATCTGCGGCGGCGAACTGGCACCCGGATCGGTCCTCAACATCGACGAGCTGGTCGACCGGTACGCCGTGTCCCGCTCGGTCGTCCGCGAGGTGCTGCGGGTGCTGGCCTCGATCGGGTTCATCGAGGCGCGCCGACGGGTAGGTGTGATGATCCGGCCGGCGAGCGCGTGGAACGTCTTCGACCCGCAGGTGATCCGCTGGCGTCTCGCCTCGGCTGGCCGGATGGCCCAGCTCCGCTCGATCACCGAACTGCGCACCGCCGTCGAGCCACACGCGGCCTTCCTGGCCGCCAGCCGGATCGGCCGTGACGAGGCGAGCGACCTCGTCGGGCTGGCGGCGAAGATGTGGGCGGCCGGCGAGGCCGGTGACGAGGAGCGCTTCCTGCACCTCGACATCGAGTTTCACCGGCGCGTCCTGCTCGCCTCCGGCAACGAGATGTTCGTCCGGCTCCAGGACCTGGTCGCGGAGGTGCTCACCGGCCGGCACAAGCACCACCTCATGCCGCACCACCCCCACGAGCAGGCCCTCCAGATGCACGCCGACGTCGCACAGGCGATCCAGCGGCGCGACGGTGAGCGTGCCCAGCAGGCGATGGTGCAGCTGATGGAGCAGGCCTTCGACGAGATGAAGTCGCTGTGGGAGCAGACTGCCCCGCCCGGACCTAACGAATAGCTGACATTCGGTTGCCACGCTGGCTGGCATGCGAAAAGCGAATGTGAAGATGACCGGCCTGGCGGTCCTGCTGCTGTCGCTCGCGGCCTGCGGCGGCGACCCGGAGGCGTCGGAGCCGCAGGTGGCCGCGATCCCGGGCGCGACCATGTCGGCGAGTGCCGGCCCGGCCGGTTCGAACAGCGGCGCCAACCGTCAACTTCCCCTCGGCGCGACCAAGCAGGAGATCGACCGCCTCTACGACGCCTACTACGCCTGCTGGACACAGCACGGGGTGCCGTCGGCGCCCGCACAGGGCAGAAACGGCGGTCCGCTGCTCAGCTACAAGATGGACCAGAAGAAATACCAACCGGCCGTGGACGCGTGCGCCGACAAGGAGCCGCTCAGCGCTCCAGAGCTCGACCCTCACCAGAACCCGAACTTCGCCGACGACCTCCGCGAGCAGTTGCAGTGCGTCCGGAGCCACGGCCTGTCGATGGAGATCCGGCAACAGGGCACCGACAACGCCACCATCTGGGTCGCACCGGAGACCAAGGCCAACCTCGAGAAGGCGAACAGCGACGCGGGGATGGAGATCCAGCGTCAGTGCGAGATCTCGGCCTTCACGCAGAAGTAGCCGACCGTGCGGACGAGAACCCTCATCATCACCATCACCTGCGGAGCGCTCGCGCTGGGCGGCGCGGTCTACGCCGTCCATGCCAGCGCCGGCGACAACTCTCCGGCCGGGCAGCCGGCCGCGGCCAAGGTGGCCACGGCCGAGGTGATCCGGACCGATCTCTCCGACTACTGGGCCGAGAGCGGCGCTGTCGGCTACCGCAAGCAGCGCACCCTGCGTGGCGTCGCGCCCGGGGTGCTCACCTGGTTGCCCCGGCCGGGCAGCACCGTCACCCGAGGCGACGTTCTGTATCGTGCCGGCGACCGGCCGGTGATCCTCTTCTACGGGCCGTCGCCGATGTTCCGCGACATCGACACCGTCGGCATGGTCGGCCGCGACGTCAGAGTGCTGGCCGACAACCTCCGGGCGCTCGGCTACCGGATCGGATCCCAACCCGCACCGGGAACCCGGGTCACCGTCCAGGGCGGGCCGACACCGACCGGGAACGACCAGGGTGCGAACGGGGAGGCCAACAAGCCGGATCCGACGCCGACAGCCTCCGGCACGGGGGCGTACCAGACCGTCGTGACCAGCCAGGACGCCGTCTTCACCCGATCGCTCAAGGACGCCGTGAAGCGCTGGCAGGCGGCCAAGGGGGTACGTCCGGCAACCGGCACCGTGTCACTCGGCGACATTCTGGTGCTGCCCGGAGCGGTGCGGGTGGGCGCCGCTTCGGCTCAACTCGGCGACGACGCCACCGGCAACCTGATGGCGATCAGCGATCAGGCGAAGGCAGTCTCCGTCGAGATCGACGCCAGCCGGGCCGACGACCTTCGTGCTGGGCAGAAGGTGCAGATCACTCTTCCGGACAGCTCACACACCAGCGGCACCATCAACTCGGTGAGCAGCAACGCCCAGGCCGCCCAGTCGGACGGCGGCGACCCGGGCGCCGAGGGCCCGAAGGTGCAGGTCGTCATCGCGGTGGACGATGCCTCGGCGATCCAGAACATCAGCTCGGCCACCGTCGAGGTCCGGTTCACCGGCACCACCGCGCACGACGTGCTCGCCGTCCCGGTCGGCGCACTGCTCGCGCTCAGCAGTGGCGGTTACGGCGTACAGATCTCCGACGGCGCCCTGACCGCGGTGAAGGTGGGCCTGTTCGCCGACGGCATGGTGCAGATCAGCGGTACCGGCATCACCGCCGGGACCCGGGTGGTGACGACGTCGTGACCGCGGTGCTGGAGATCGGTGGTGCCACCCGGCGCTACGGCGGGGACGTGACGGCGCTGCGTGACGTCTCGTTGCGGATCGACGCGGGCGAGTTCGTGGCCATCGTGGGGCCGTCCGGGTCGGGAAAGTCCACCCTGCTCAACATCATGGGCACGCTGGACCGGCCCACCGAGGGCCGGGTGCTGATCGGCGGGCGGGACGTCACCACCATGTCCGACCGGCAACTGTCCAGCCTGCGCGGCCGGTGGCTGGGCTTCGTGTTCCAGCAGTTCCACCTCACCGATGGGCTGACCGCGACCGAGAACGTGGCGACCGGGCTGCTCTACGCCGGTGTGCACCGCCGGCACCGCCGGGCGCTGGCCCTGGCGGCGCTGGAGCGGGTCGGTCTGGCCCACCGCGCCGACCACCATCCGCAGGCGCTCTCGGGCGGCGAACGCCAACGGGTGGCGATCGCCCGGGCGCTTGTCAACCGGCCCGCGCTGGTGTTGGCCGACGAACCGACCGGGGCGCTCGACGTGGCCACCGGCTCGGCCGTACTCGACCTGCTGACCGAGCTGAACCGGGGCGGGACCACGATCGCGCTGATCACTCATGATCACGAGGTGGCCGCCCGGGTGCCCCGACAGATCCGCATCCTGGACGGTCGCCTGGTGTCCGACTCCACGTCGAACGGTGAGCGGGCATGAGGCGTACTTGTGAGGCGGCGAGAGTGGACCGGGACGCCGCACCGGTCCGGCTGGCCCCAGCCGACCTGATCGGTCTGGGTCTGCTCGGCATCCGCACGCGCAAAGCGCGGGCCGCGTTGTCAGCCCTCGGCATCGCCATCGGCATCGCCACCCTGGTCCTGGTCACCGGGATCCCCGCGTCGAGCCAGCGGGCACTCGAGGAGAAACTGGCCGCCCTGGGCACCAACCGACTGCAGGTCACACCGGCGCCCAACCGCGAGCCACCGGTCAAGCTGCCCGTCGAGTCGGTGGACATGGTGTCCCGGATCGCGCCGGTGACGGTGGCGAGCGCGACCGCCGACTTCGGGCTGAACGTCGCCCGCTCCGATCGGACCGGCGCCGGCGATTACAACGCCATCGCCGTCGTCGCCACCAGGACGAACCTGCTCGCGGCGATCGACGGCCGGGTACGCTCCGGCCGTTTCCTGGATCCCGCGATGGAGCGCCTGCCGACCGTGGTCCTCGGCTCGGTGGCCGCCCAGCGGCTCGGCTTCACCACCGTCGACCTCTCCCAGCCGGTCCAGGTCCACCTTGGCGGGAAGCGGTTCAGCGTGATCGGCATTCTCGACCCGGTACCACTCGCGCCCGAGATCGACCGCTCCGCGATGATCGGCTGGGAGGCGGCCAACCGCTGGCTGCGCTTCGACGGACACCCGACCCGGATCTACCTGCAGACCACCGACGCCCAGGTGGTGGCGGTCCGCTCGGTCCTGGCCGCCACGGCCAACCCGGAGCATCCGAGCGACGTACTGGTCAGTCGTCCCTCGGACGGGCTCGCCGCCAAGCAGGCGGTGCGGCAGACCTTCAGCTCACTGCTGCTCGGGCTGGCCGGGATCGCGCTGCTCGTCGGCGGCATCGGGGTGGCCAACACGATGTACATCTCGGTGCTGGAGCGGCGCCGCGAGATCGGCCTGCGCCGGGCCCTCGGCGCGAACCGCGGCCAGGTGCGCATCCAGTTCGTGACCGAGTCGATCGTGCTGTCGGCGCTCGGCGGAGCAGCCGGGGTGCTGACCGGTGCGATGGCCGTCGCCGGCTACGCCACCCTCCAGCACTGGCCGGTGACCATCCCACCGGCGGCGGCCGGCGCCGGGCTGGGAGGTGCGCTCGTCGTCGGGGTGTTGGCTGGGGTCTATCCGGCGATGCGGGCCGCCTCGCTCGACCCCACCGAGTCACTGTCCAGTGTGTGAGCGGTCGTTAGGAATCTGTCAGGTCGGGCCGGGAATCGGTTCCGCGCCGTACCGGCGGCCTATCATCGCCGGCATGTGTGCGATGGTCCTGGTCGCTGACGACGATCTGCGGCACGCGGAGGGGATCCGCCGCTACCTCGTGGCCGACGGCCACGAGACGATCGTGGTGCACGACGGGCGGGCGGCGCTGGACGCCGCCCGCCGGGGCCGGCCGGACCTGCTGATCCTGGACGTGATGATGCCGGGACCGGACGGCTTACAGGTCTGCCGCACGCTGCGGCAGGAGTCGGACGTGCTGGTGCTCATGCTCACCGCGCGCAGTACGGAGAGCGACCTGCTGCTCGGCCTGGAACTCGGCGCCGACGACTACCTGACCAAGCCGTTCAGCCCGCGGGAACTGGTGGCCCGCACCCGCACCCTGCTGCGTCGCGCGTCCCGGGGCGCGCCCGAGCCCACGTCCCGGAGCATCCGGCAGATCGGTCGGATCAGCGTCGACCCGATCGGGCACCAGGTGACGGTCGACGGCGAGCGGATCGAGTGCACCCGTGGCGAGTTCGCCATCCTGGCCGCCATGTCCGAGCAGCCGGACCGGGTCTTCACCCGAGCGCAGCTGCTGCACCACACCCGTGGCCTCGACCGCAGCTCGACCGAGCGCACCATCGACGTACACGTGATGAACCTGCGCCGCAAGATCGAAGCCGACCCGCGGCGTCCCGAGCAGTTGCTCACGGTGCACGGTGTGGGCTACAAGCTGACGCTGGGCCCGACACCGTGAGCAGGGACCAGGTGCCGCTGCGGCACAGCCTGGTGACCCGGCTGCTGGTCTCCGCCGTGGTTATCGCGCTGGCCGCGATCTCGGCCACCGCCTGGCTGGCGGCCACCACCACCACCCGGGCGATCAACTACGAGCAGGGCGGCGCGGTCGCCGACCAGAGAGCCGTCTACCAGGCGCTTGTCGGTTACGCGGCCACCCACCACGACTGGTCCGGGGCCGCCGCCCTGGTGCACTCGCGCGCCGCCGAGCTGGGCCGCCGCATCACGCTGACCACCGACGATCATCAGATCATCCTCGACTCGCAGGCTGGACCGGCGCTGCGGAACACCCGCCCGTCGGCCGTGGTGGACCCGCTCCACGTCGACCTGGGGCTGACCGGCGGCGCCGAACACATCGATGAGCGAGCCGTCGGGCCCTACGTCGTGCCGGCCGAGGACCGGTACGTGCTCAACGAGGTGGCCAAGAACGCCCTGACCTGTTTCCACAAGATGGGCTACGACGGCGTCATCGAGACCGCGAAGACCGGTCGCCCGAGTGTCACCCTCACCACCGTTCGCGCCGAGGCCGAGCGGCCGCTGACCCGGTCCGCGACCGAGAGCTGCGGGTTCGAACTCGACAGCCTGGTCAGTCCGGCCGAGAAGAAGGCCCTCCAGACGCTTACCACCCTGACCGCCCGCTGTCTCAGCCTGGGCGACCGCGGCCCCCAGCTGCGCATCACGCCAACCTTCACGGCGTACCTCGGCGAGTCGGCGGTTGTCCGGACCGCGCACGAGGACATCGAGGTGAAGCCGCCGTCGATGCTCAAGCCGGCCGGGCCGGTCGGTGTCGTGCAGGGCTGCATCGAATCAGGGCGCAGGACCCAACTCCGACCGTACGTGGCGCCCCGCGCGCTGCTGTTCGTCACCGCGCCCGGCACCGGCCGCACCTCGCTGAGCCTGTCCGGCGGCAGCATCGGACGAATCGTGGCGGTCACCGGCGCGGTCCTGCTCGCCACCGTCGCGGCGACCGTGCTGGTCGGCCGACGCCTGGTACGGCCGCTGCGCAACCTCGCCGAGGCGGCCGAACTGCGCACGCCTGCCCCGGTGACCACCCGCGACGAGATCGGCCGGTTGGCGCGCGCTCTGAACGACTCCGCAGAACGCCGGGAACGGGCCGAGGCGCAACGTCGCACCATGGTCAACGACGTGGCACACGAGCTGCGTACCCCACTCAGCAACATTCGCATCTGGCTGGAGGCGGCGCAGGACAACCTGGCCCCGACCGACGCCCAGCTGCTGGCAATGCTGCACGAAGAGGCGTTGCTGCTCCAGCACATCATCGACGACCTCGGCGACCTGGCGGCCGCCGACGCGGGCACACTGCGGATCGACCTGAGGCCGACCGACCTGCGGGAGGTGCTCGGGCACGTGGTCGACAGCCACCGGGGCAGCGCGTTCGCGGCCGGGGTGCGCCTGGAACTCACCGTCGCAGGAGATCCGGTCGTGCAAGCCGATCAGGTCCGCCTGCGACAGGTGGTCGGCAACCTGATCTCGAACGCCATCCGTCACACCCCGTCCGGCGGCTCGGTCACTGTCGACGCGAACGGCCCGACCATTTCCGTACGGGACACCGGCAGCGGCATCACCCCGGCCGACCTGCCGAAGATCTTCGACCGTTTCTGGCGGGCCGACGAGTCGCGCAGCCGGGTGACCGGCGGCAGCGGGCTCGGCCTGGCGATCGTGCGTCACCTGACCGAGGCACACGGCGGCACGGTCGAGGTGGAGAGCGAGCCGGGCCGAGGCACGCGCTTCACCATCCGACTACCGGGCCTCGACGACTAACCGGCGCGTGAATCGGTCCGGGTGCGAAGGTTCCGTGCCAGGACGGGGATCATCACCGCCGCGGCGACGAGGTGCAGCCCGACGAGCGCGGCGATGGTGGCCGCGTTCGCCCCGGAGATGAGGGCCGGGACCAGTGAGAGCACGGTCAGCGCCACCGCGGTCCATACGAACCGGTCGGCGGGGCGAGCACTCCACCGGAGCAGAGCCGCGGCGATGACGACGCCGACGACGGAGAAGAAGCCGGTCACGACGGCGAACCCGGCCAACGGAATCGTCTCGCCACCATCGGGGATCTCGAAATCGACGCCAACGGCCCGGGCCAGCGCGGCGGCGAGGGTGGTGGTCACCATCGCCGCGAGCGTGGCGAGCACGCCGGTGCCGGCGAGCCCGAGGTGGGTGCGGCTGGGCTGGCCCGATGCGTGACCGGCGACAATCTCGGTGTCCTTCGTGCTGTTCACGTCGTCTCCCTCATGCAGAGGCTGTCGTACCGGATGTGTTGACTGGTCTGTGACGGCCCCGGGCGTGAAGACACGCACCCTCGCCGTGCGACGGCCGGGGTTGCGCAGCGCGCGGACGCCGGTGCCGCGCAGCCAGAACCCGGCATCGCGTCCGAGGACCGGCCCGGGCTCGCCGTCGCGCAGCTCCAGCTGCACCCGCCCACTGGTGACCACACCGAACGCGTCGTACCACTCCGCCGTGACCACCGCGGCACGCGCGCCACCGCGCAGCGTGAGCGTCCACACCGGGACTACTCCGTACCGTCCGCCGGCAGGCGCTCCGGCAGCCCGAGCCGCGGGAACTGGTCGTCGTGGAAGATGAAGACCTCGGTGATGGCGCCGCCGGTGATGCGCAGGACGTCGATCGTCAGCGGCAGGTACGCGCCCTCCTGCTTCCGCCAGTGGTAGAAGGCGACGGCGGGCTGGCGGTTCACCGAGGTGGGGACCGCGCGCAGGCCCGTCATGCCCTCGAAGCCGTCCTCGACCCAGCTGTTCAGCACCGCGTCGCGGCCGACGTACAGGCCCGGCGTGGGCGGCATCGAGTAGCGGACGTCGTCCCGCAGCATGCCGGCGAGCACGTCGACGTTCGTGGCCACGCTGGCGTCGGTGAAGCGGCGCACCAGCTCGCGCGTCCCGGCGTCCTCCTCGCCGCCGGTCCAGTCCTGCCGCTCGGCGGGCAGGTGTTCCCGCATGCCGGCGCGAGCCCGCTGCAGGGCACTGTTGACCGAGTTGACGGAGTCCCCGAGCAACTCAGCGACGTCCTTCGCCGGCCAGCCGAGCACGTCCCGCAGGATCAGCACGGCCCGCGGACGCGGCGCGAGGTGCTGGACCGCGACCAGGTACGCCAACTCGATCGTCTCCCGCGCGACGGCGACGGTCTCCGGCTCGTCCGCGTCGCCCGCGGGCAGCTCGTCCAGCAGCCGGTCCGGGTAGGGCTGCAACCACAGCACCTCGCCGCCGGTCGCCGGCTCCGGGCGGCGCTTGGCGAGCAGGTCCAGGCAGGCGTTGGTGGCGATCCGGTACAGCCAGGCCCGGAACGTCGACCGCCCCTCGAACGTCTCCCGCCGCCGCCAAGCCCGCAGGAACGTCTCCTGCACGGTGTCCTCGGCGTCCTCGAACGACCCGAGCATCCGGTAGCAGTGCACGTGCAGCTCCCGCCGGTGCCGTTGCGCCAACCCCGAGAACGCCGGCTCGTCCACCTCGCTCAGACCGCTCACGCCCAGCTCCTCCAGCCGCGTGTCCGCACTCATCACGTCATCCTTCCGCCTCGTCATGTCCTGTCTGAGGTATGACGGGCGCGGACGCGACAACTCATCACTCGGGTCAACGCCCCGCCGCGGAGATCGCGTGGATGGCGTGGTGAAGGACGACGATGGCCATCACGGCGAGGATTGACGCGGCGGAGCGGCTCGCTGGTGGAGGCCAGCGGGCTAGATCGCGAAGATGGACCGGTTCAAGCTCACCCCTGGCCGCCCCGCCAGGTCGGCACCGGCAGTGCGCGGCGGTCGGCCTTGCCGTTGCGCGTGACCGGCAGATCGTCCATCGCCACGTACCGGGCCGGCACCAGGTGGGCGGGCAGCCGCGCCGCCAGCGCCCGCCGGAGCTCCGGTACGCGCAGCTCGGCGCCGGGCGCGAGGACCAGGTAGGCGACCAGGCGCTTGTCGCCGGGCCGTAGTTCCTGGGCGGTGACCACGGCCCGGTGGACGGTGGGCTGCTCGACCAGGGCGGCCTCCACCTCGGCCGGCTCGATCCGATAGCCACGCACCTTCACCTGGTCGTCGATGCGGCCGAGGAACTCCAGCAGCCCGTCGCCGCGCCGCCGCACCAGGTCACCGGATCGGTAGGCGCGGGACTCCGGCCGCCCCGGCTCGGGGACGAACCGACGGTCGGTCTCCGCCGGGTCCCCCAGGTAGCCGAGCGAGACGCCGGCGCCAGCGATCCACAGCTCGCCCGGATCGCCCTCGGGCACGGGCTCACCCCGCTCGTCCATGATCCACAGTCGGGCACCCGGGATCGCCCGGCCGATCGGCAACGGGTGGCCGGCCTCCTCGACCGTCGACACGCGGTGGCAGCAGGCGAAGGTGGTGGTCTCGGTCGGGCCGTAGCCATTGACCACGACCCGGCCCGGCACGGCCGCCAGAGCCCGCCGCACGTGGTCGGCCGAGAGCACGTCACCGCCGGAGAGCAACTGGGTCACCGGGTCGAGCGCACGCAGGTCGACGTCGACGACCTGGTGGAACAGCGCGGAGGTCAGCCACATCGTGTCGACCCGGTGGCGGGTCAGCAGCTCGCCGAGCCGGTCGCTGCCGAGCAGGTCGTCCGGGGCGACCACCAGCCGGGCGCCGTTGAGCAGGGCGCCCCAGATCTCGAACGTCGACGCGTCGAACGAGATCGGCGCGAACTGCAGCATCGTCCGGGCCGGACCCAGCTCCACGTAGTCGGCGCCGGTCGCCAGGTTGACGATGCTGTGGTGCGAAACCACCACGGCCTTCGGCCGGCCGGTGGTGCCGGAGGTGAACATGACGTACGCCGGGTCGGCGGGTCCGCGCTCCGGAGCGGCGAACGGAGCCGTCGCCTCGTCGTGCCGTTCCTCGTCCACGAGGATGAGGTCCACGTCGATCCGCGTCGGGGCGTCGGCGCTCGTCAGCACCAGTTTGACGCCGCACCGCTCGACCATGTCTAGCAGCCGCGCCCGGGGGTAGGCGGGATCGAGCGGCACGTAGGCCGCCCCGGCCTTCAGCACGGCGAGCAGGGCGACGACGGTCCGCGTCGATCGGCCGAGCAGGACACCCACGAACCCGCCCGGACACCCGCGGTCGACGAGGACGCGCGCCAGCGCCGTCGCACGACGGTCCAGCTCGGCGTACGTCAATCGCTCCTGGTCGTCCTCGACCGCGACCGCCCCGGGGGTCGCGCGGGCGAGGCCGGCGAACACCCCGGGTACGGTCCCCGGCGAGGCCAGGGTCACGCCGCTCCCCTCCGCACCGCGTCGGCGAGCGCCGCCACCGTCGGGTGGCGCAGCACGGCCCCGGGCTGCATCGGCATTCCCTCGGCGGCGGCCTGCCGGGCCACCGCGAGCGCGAGCAACGAGTCACCGCCGAGGTCGAAGAAGTCGTCCTCCGGAGCGACGGGGACGCCCAGTTCGGCCTCCCAGATGACGGTGAGTCTCGGCACCAGTTCGACGCTGTCGATGTGGGACATCACCACGTCCTCTCAGGTCACCGGCACGGGCCGCGACCGGGCCCAGTGCCGCTCGATCAGGGCGCAGACGAACCCGGCGACGGCGACGACCACCCCGAGCGCGACCCAGCCGTAGAGCCCGCCGTTGAGGCACAGCGGGATGACGATGGCCGGTGCCACCGCGGCGGCGATGGACTGCCCCAGGCCCATGACGCCCTGATACTGCCCCTGCGCCTTGGGCTGGGCGAGGGCGAAGGACAGCTCGAACGTGCCACCGGCCTGCCACACCTCGGCCAGCGAGTGGACGAGCACGGCGACGAGCAGCAGGGCGATAGCGACCCACGCGACCGTCCCGCCCGACAACGCCATCATGGTCCAGGCGATGAGGAACAGCGGCCCGGACATCGTGATGAGGCGCGCCGCCGACGCGGGACCGTCGATGGACCGCGTCGCCGGCACCTGCATCGCGGCGACGGCGATCGACGCGATGAAGAGCACCAGCGCCGCCATGGAACGCGGCGCGTCGGTCTCGAACACGATCCACACCGGCAGCGCCTGCACCAGGACCCAGTACTGCAGGCTGGCCACCGCCGCCGCGACCGTCAGCATCAGGTAGTGCCGGTCCCGCAGGGCGATCCACTTGCGTTCCTTCTCGACGGCGTCGTCGAGCTTGGCGACCCGGGTCGGCGGCAGGTGCGGCAGCCGGGACAGGATGGCGGCGGCGATCAGGAAGGTGGTCGCGTCGGTGACGATCAGGAACACGTACGCCGGGCGGGTGTCGATGGCCAACGCGACGGCCGCCGAGAGCGTGCCGATCGCGAGCCCGACGTTCGTCACGGCCCGGAGGTACGAGCGCAGCCGCGCCCCCTTGCCCTCCTCGGCGACCACGCCGATCATCGCGCCACGGGCGCTGCTCGTCCCGCCGCTGCCGATCGCGGCGACCGCGGCCACGGCGATCAGGCTCCACAGGTTGTCCACCAGCAGCAGGCAGATACTGCCCACCGCCTCCAACACCATGGCGGCGATCACGACCTCACGCGAGCCGCGCCGGTCGGCCAGGTCACCGACGAGCACGCCGGCGCCGACCCCGATCAGCGACCCGATGGTGAGCCCGAGCCCGACCGTGGCCGGGCTCAGGCCGGTGAATCTGATCAGGAAGATCGTCCCGGCGGACAGGAACATGCCCATGCCGATGGTGTTCACGATGGTCGCCCGCGCCAGCACCTGCTGACGGCGGTCCTCCGGGCCGCGCAGCGTGGCGCGGATCCGGGTCAGCCGGCCTGCGTCAGGTCCGACGGTCTTCAACTCGTTCTCCTCGTCCTTGTCCAACCTTGCGACCCGCCCGGTCAGGCGCTGGCCAGGAACTCGCCCTCGAGCCGCACGAGGTGACCCTGAGCCCACCGCGCCACGCGCAGGGCGCAGTCCCCGTCGGATTCTCCCGGACGGGCCCCGTCCAACACCATGGACCGGAACTCATCGGCGCCGATGCCACACTCGGGCTTGGCCGCCAACCGGCGCATCGTCCATTTCTCGTCGTGGCAGAAATCTCCGAACAGGGCGAGACAGGCGTCGGTCGCCCGGAATGCCGCGACCCGCGCGGAAATACGTGCCGAGGCCTCGTCGTTGTTGTCCAGTTGACCGGCGACGTCGATGAGGGAATTCTCCGCCCACACCTTTGCGGTACGGGCACGGGCGCGGCGGAACGACGACTTCTCCAGCAGTTCGCGCGCCTGCTGGAAGAATGCGTCGTTCTTCAGTGGAGTGGCGATGGACATCCGGTAGACGAAGGCGAGCATGCCCTCGCTCGTGCCGCAGAGTTCGACCTCGCCCGCCAGGTAGGGCTTCAGCACGGTGGCGAAGGTGGCGGTCGGCCACACCGTCAGGTCGACGCGCGCCTGCTCGTACTCGCCCATCCAGTTGTCCCAGCGTATGCCGCTCTTGTCCACCCCCGGCCACGTCTCCATGGTCTCGTCCACCGGCAGCTCGAGCGTCTGGTCGGAGAAGGCGAAGAGATCGTAGTCGCTGTAGACGTTGCCCCAGCCGATCGCGGTCGACCCGGTCCAGCAGACGGCTTCCGCCTCGGCCAGGCCCGGGAACCGCTTGAGGATGCCGTCGAAACTCATGTCCGGTGGCTGCCGGAATCGGGGCTGAGCCACGATGACGTCAATATTCGGATCGAACATCAGAATTCCTCCCGGATGACGGTGTACGAGTTGGTGGCGGCAGCATAGTATCCATTGTCATGAATAAGCTCGAACCGTCGCCGGCAAAGGGGCAGTCGCTCGTTTCCTGGGGCGCGCCGGCGACGAGCGACCTGACCCTCGTGTGCATTCCGTGGGCCGGCGCCGGGGCGGCTCCGTTCCGCGCCTGGACCCCGGTGCTCGGCGACACGGCCACCGTCTACGGCCTGCGGCTGGCGGGCCGCGAGAGCCGCCGGGCCGAGCCGCCGGCGGAGACCGTCGGCGAGGTGGTCGGCGAGGTCGTCGCCGAGTTGACCGATCGCGGCGTGACTCGGGTCGCCCTCTTCGGTCAGTGCTTCGGGGCGGTGCTGGCATTCGAGTTGGCGAAGGCGCTGACCCACGACGGCCACGACATCGAGGTCAGCCACCTGCTGGTCGCCGCGCAACTGCCGCCCCCGCACTTCACCGAGGCGGACCCCACGGCGGAGCACGACCTCCTGCAGTACGTTCCGGCGCACTTCCGGGATGAGCCCGACTTCGTCCAACTGCTGCTGCCGATCATCGCCGCGGACATCGGCCTGGTGTCGCGCTACGTCTACCGGCCCGGGGCCGCCCTCACGACGCCGATCACCGTCGTCTACGGCGCGCGGGACGACCAGCTGAGCCGGGCCCGGCTCGACGCCTGGCGTCGGGAGACGACTGGCCCGACGACCTTCCACGAGGTCGCCGAGGGAGACCACCTCTTCGCGGGTGACGCGTGGCTGCGGCTCGCCGAGACCGTGCGCGCCGCGCTGTGACCTACTCATCGGTGAGGAACGCGGCGAGCTGATCGACGGTCGGATGCGAGAAGATGTCGACGATCCGCACCCCGGGCCAGCGCCCGCGCAGCGTACGGACCACGCTGAGCATCACCTCCGAGGTCGCGCCGAGGTCGAAGAAGCCGGCGTCCGGCTCGACGGTCTCGACGCCGAGGGCGTCCGCCCAGACCGCCTGAAGCACCTCGACCGGGTCACCGTCGAGGTCGGGGCCGGCCTCCGGGGCCCGGGCCAGGTCAGCCATCCAACGCCTCCCGCAGAGTCGTGCCGACGGACTGCAGGTGCGTGAGGTCGGTGGGGTCGAGCACGGCCACGATGAAGCCGTCCACCCCGGACTCGCGGTAGCTGCGCACCTGACGCCGCACCTGGTCGCGGGTGCCGCAGAGGGCGAACCCGCGGGCGGCGCTCGGTGTGAGGTCGAGGAGCACCCCCAGCCGGTCCAGCGCCTCGTGCAGCTCCCACTCGGAATCGGCGATGATCACGTGACCCAACCACGTCTTGGTGATCTCGCCGCTGTCGCGGCCCACGGCCGCGCACGCGCGTTCCAGCACGTCGATCTTGTGGCGTACGGTGGCCGGCCCGCCGAAGAAGTTGCAGGCGTCGCCAAGCCTGGCGATCAGCGGGATGAGCACCTTCTCGCCGCCACCGCCGATGAGGATGGGCGGCCCGTCCGGGTTGATCGGCCCGGGCATGTTGAGCGGCTCGTCGATGCGGTGGTACTTCCCGGCGAACCGCGGCGCGTACTCGGTGAACATCGCGCGGCAGATCTGGACCGCCTCGGCCAGCTGAGCCAGCCGTTCTCGCGGGGGCGGGAAGTCCAGGCCGTAGGCGCGGTACTCCTCCTCGTGCCAGCCGGCACCGATGCCGAGGATCGCCCGGCCACCACTGATGATGTCGATGGTGGTGACCATCTTGGCCAGCACCGCCGGGTTCCGGAAGCCGCAGGCGGAGACGAGCACCCCGAGACGGGCGACGGAGGTGACGGCCGCCAGGGCCGCCGTGGTGGTGTACGCCTCCAGGATGGGCTCGTCCCGGCTCCCCACCGAGGCGATCTGGTGGAGGTGGTCCATGGTCCAGAGGCTGTCGAAGCCGGTCTCCTCGGCCGCCCGGGCGGCGTCCGCGACCTGCTGGAAGAGCTTGTCGTCGGTGACCCCGGCAAACGAGTAGCCGCTGAACTGTAGGCCGACGCGGGTGATCGGTGTGCGGTTCATCCGGGACCTAACGGCTGGTCACGGCGGCGACGTCGGCGGGCGTGGCGACCTCGACGAGGCCGATCTCGAGCAGCCGCTCGCAGAACTCGTAGGTCGGTTGCCGGATCTGCTCGACCGGTACGGAGGTTGCCTCGGCGACCCCGGCGAGCACCTGCCCGACGGTGTGCCGGCCGTCGATCAGCAGCCAGGGCCCCCGGGCGTCGCGGTCCAGCACGTAGCGGCCGGTCAGCGTCTCCAGCAGGATGCCGTCGGCGGTACGGTCGCTGAGCCCCTCGACCCCGGTGGCGAGCCGGGCCGTCACGTCCAGTCCGCGGATGAGAACCATGTCGTCGTTGATGGTGGTCATGAGCCTGTCTCCTTGTTGGCCGAGGCTTCCTCGACGAAAGCCGCTGTGGCGGCGACGGTGGGGGCGACGAACGGCAGGTCGACCGGCAGGTCCAGGCCGAGCCCCTCGCGCAGGCGTGCGGTGACCTCGACCGCGTAGATGGAGTCGCCGCCGAGGTCGTCCGAGAAGTGCGCGTCCGGCGGCAGGTGTTCGACACCGAGGACGTCGCGCCACACCTGCTCGACATAGCTGGCGATGCTCACGCCGTTCCGGCGCGCCGAGGCACCCGCGGCGCCGTCGACCGGGCCGGCGGAGCGCGTCGGCCGGTCCAGCCAGAAACGGCGGCGAGTGAACGGGTAGGCGGGCAGCGAGACCCTCCGGCGCGGTTCGTCGGCGTAGTAGGCCGCCCAGTCGATTCGCGCGCCCCCCTGCCACGCGGCAGCCAGCACCTCGTCCAGGTCGAACGACGGCCCGATGACCACCTGGCCGGGGCCGGAGCGGGTCTCCCGGCCCTCGGCGGCGCCGGTGCAGGCGTCCAGCGCCGTGGCCAGCGACGAGGGGTCGGCGCCGGCGGCGAGCCACTGCGCCACCGGCCGGGCCCACTCCTGTGCGTCCACGCGGGAGAAGGTCAGCCCGAGCCGCTGCAGGACCCGGCCCACGACGGCCGCCACCAACGCGCCGGCCCGTGGCATCGGAATGTCGGCCAGCTCGGTCGACCCGGTGAGGTCGAGCAACCCGGACCGCACAGTCGGCTCGGACGCCTGGAGCCGCTTGCCCAACTCCGCCAGCTCGGCGGGGTCCCCGGCGATGGCCAGCGACCAGCGGGCGGTGGACCGGCCGGCCTCGCCGGGCACGCGCAGTTTCGTGATCGCGTCGGCGCTGCTGCCGACCACCGCCGACCACCGCCGCACGAACCGGCCGCGCCCGACCGCGAGCGTGTAGGCGACGTCGGCGAGTTCGGCCGGCGCCGTCGACGCCAGCCGCTCGGCGAGCCGCTCCCGCATCCGGTGCAGCTCGTCATCGGTACGGGCGGACAGCGCCAGCACGGCCCGGGGCCGCATGGTCGTCGGGACCGGCTCGGCGAGTGCCCGCTCCAGCACGACGTGCGCGTTGGAGCCGCCCAGCCCGAACGAGCTGACGCCGGCGACGCGCGGACTCTCCACCGGCCAGGGGCGGGTCGCCGCGGTCATCACGAAGGGCGTCGAGTCCATGTCGAGTTCGGGGTTCGGCGCGGCGAAGTGCGCCGTCCCCGGCAGCGTGCCGCTCTCCACTGCCAGGGTCGCCTTGATCAGGCCCGCCACCCCGGACGCCGCGTCGGCGTGACCGATGTTCGCCTTGGCCGCGCCCAGGGTGACCGAGCCGGCCGGTCGGCCGTCGCGGGCGAAGACGCGCCGGAGCGCCTCGAACTCGACCAGGTCGCCGATGGCGGTGCCGGTGCCGTGCGTCTCGACGTAGCCGACCTGGCCGGGGGTGAGCGCGGCCCGGGCCAGCGCGGCGCGGATCACCGCCTCTTGACCGTCCACGTTGGGCGCGGCGAACCCCGCGCGGGCGCCGCCGTCGTTGTTGACGGCCCAGCCCCGGATCACCGCACGCCGGTTGTCGCCGTCGGCTCGGGCGTCCTCGTCGCGCCGGAGCACCACGATGCCCGCGCCCGAACTGGGCACCGTGCCCGACGCACCGACGTCGAACGGCCGGCAGTGCCCGTCGGCCGAGAGGATGCCACCCTCGTGGAAGGTGTAGCCGTCCACGTCCGGCGGTAGCAGGCTCACGCCGCCGGCCAGCGCGATGTCGCAGTCACCGGCGGCCAGCGCCGAGCAGGCCAGCGCGACCGCGGTGAGCGACGTGGCGCAGCCGGTCTGCACGGTGATCACCGGCCCGGTGAAGCCGAGCTTGAAGGCGAGCCGCGGCGCCAGGAAGTCCTTCTCGTTGGCCAGTGTCACCTGCACGTCGCCGAGGCGCCCGGCGCCGGCCTCGGTGGGCGCCACGAAGTCGCGGTAGTACAAATTCTCGCCGCATCCGACGAAGACGCCGACCACGGCGTCCCGCTCGCCCGCGTAGCCGGCATCGTCCAGCGCCTCGGCCGCGACCTCGAGCAGGATCCGCTGCTGCGGGTCCAGGGTGACGGCCTCGGCCGGCGGTACCCGGAAATGGTCCGCGTCGAAGAGGTCGACGCCGTCGACCTTCCCGACCGCGCCCACGAACTCGCCGTCGTCGACGCCGCCGGATGGTGGCTGCTCGCCGGTCCGGCGCACCGATTCGACCCCGTCGACAAGGTTCGTCCAGAACCGCGCCACATCGCCCGCTCCGGCGAATCGACCGGCCATCCCGATCACCGCGACGGGGCGGCCGGGAGGTGGCTCGCTTCTCATGTCACTGCCTCCTTCGTCGGCCTGGATGCGGGTGCGTTCACCGGGTGAGCAGATTGCGCTCGGTGATCAGCGGCTCGATCGCCGTGGTGAGCTCCTCGGCGACCGCGCCGGGCAGCGCTCCGGGGTGCCACGAACGGATCCAGAACGGGTGGCAGTCGTCCTCGTCCCAGTAGATGTTGGCGTGGAAGTCGGCCAGCGAGGTGCAGACGATGCGCGCGACCGGGTACCAGGTCTCGTAGTCGACGTCGAACCGTTCGGCCACCTCGGGCGCCCGCAGCCGGATCTTGTCGTGGTCGCCCAGGTCGTGGTGCGGAATCGGCAGGTCCAGGGAGCGGATGGTGCCGCAGCCGATGTTGACCGGGAGCGGGAAGCTGCGCACCTCGAGCGCCCCGTCGCGCAGGCGGAGGAAGGCCCGGTCGTTGGAGAAGAAGGAGCTGCCGGACCGGACGTTGCGGAACAGCTCGGTCGACTTGCCGGCGCCCGAGCTGCCCACCGCCAGAGTGACGTGCCCGTCGTCGAGCCACCCCGCGCAGTGCACCTGCACGGCGTCGTCGGCCCGGCTACGGCACAGCAGCCAGTCCTCGATCACGTCGCTGACCAGCATCGGCGGGAGGGTGTCGGCGACGATCGTGGCGGTGTCGCCGGCCACGACGAGCAGGGCGCGGTCCTCGGCGTACACACCGCAGCCTGGCCCCTCGCTGACGATGGTGATGTCCCGCCGTTGTTCGGCGCCGTCGAACGGCGTGCCGTCGAGGAAGTACTTCCCGGCCGGTGATCCGCCCCGGTGCCGGGACCGGCGTTCCCCCGCACCGTCCGCGACACCGTGCTGCCGGTGCAGTGTCAGCTCGGGTTTCCCGCCGTCGGTGACGACGTCGATGCTGCCGCCGAAGGTGTCGAACACCTCGGCCAGCTCCCCACCGGTAAAGCCGGTGAGCCTGATCGTCCGGCCCCAGACGCGTAGCGCCGTCTCACTCATGGCGGTCCCCCTCGCTATCCAAGGCGTCCAGCACCCGGCGTAGGACGTCCTGGTGGTGTTCGATCTGGCCGATGCGGATGAACTCGTTCGGCTGGTGGTTGCGGTTGTCCGGGTCGGCGCCCGGAACGACGGCGAGACGGTCGACCTTCAGCGGGCCGAGCTGCCCCAGCCGGTTGGAGAAGGGCGCGAGGCCGCCGGTGGCCAGCCCCGGCACCGAGATCGTGCGGGTGCCCGCCACCGCGGCCATCGACTGGCGCAGGGTGTGCGGCCAGGCCGCCAGCAGGGCCTCCACCGCAGGCACCTCGTCCGGGCCGTAGCGGATGTCGAACCGGACGTCGATGTCCTGCACCGCCAGCGAGCGCTCGGTGTGCGGCGCGCTGACTCCGGTCAGGGTGAACCGCGGGCAGTCGGCCGCCGCGGCGAGCAACGCGCGCAGCAGCTCCGCCGCGTCCCCGCCGGGCCGGGCCGGATGGTGGGTCGGCCGCCCCGTCCGCAGGTGGAAGAACCCGTCGGCCTGACCGCTGTAGCCCGCGTAGAGGTCCGCGTCGCCGCTGGCGCCGTCGCAGATCAACAGCGTGGCCGGTAGGTGTCGGGCGACGAAGGCCGCCGCGCCGGGCGCGCCGTCGGTCTCCTCGCTCGTGTCGACGAGTACGAAGTGGCGGGCCGGGTCGGCCACCGTCAGCGCGTTGAGCAGTTGGAACTTGGAGTCCGAGACGCCCAGCCCGAAGAGCATCCCGTTCCGCTCGGTCAGCGTCAGCGGCTCGGTCTCCCAGTCGGTGCGTGGCCCGATCGGCTTGGTGTCCACGTGGCCGTAGAGCCAGACCGGCGCGGTCGGGTCGCCGAAGCCGAACAGCCGGTCGCCGACCGGCCGGCAGCCGAGCCGGCTCAGCTCGGCGGCGCAGCGCTCGAGCGGCCCGTCGCCGATCGGGCTGACCGTGTCGAGGGCGACCAACCGTGCGAGCGTGTCGAGGTAGTCGGTCACAGCGCCACCTCCGCTGGTTCCGGCATGACGGCGATCGCCGGCCGCTGCCGCACACCCTCCTCGTAGGCCGCGTTGCAGGCCTGGAAGCAGTAGTGCCACTGCGCGTCGACCGCGTCGTACTCGTGTCCGGCCAACCGGAACCCGGGCGTCCGCGCCATCCGCCGCAGCCCGGCCGAGCCGGTCAGCACCTCGGCGAAGTCGTCCACGGGCAGCGCGGCGAGCACCTCGGGCTTCGGGTCGGCGGAGACGTACCGGGTGCGCCGCAGGACGTCGTTGCGTACGAGCGAGTCGTCCCGGGGCTCGGCCACCTCGATGGGGGCGTCGGTGAAGACCACGGCACTGCCGCGCTCCCCCGGCCGGACCACGTCCACCCGGTAGCCGATCTTGAGGGCCACCGGACGCAGCCCGAGGTCGAGCTTGAGCAGCTGGCTGGTGGTGTCCTCGCAGGTGCAGCTGACGTAGCAGGACATCCCCCGGTCACGCACGTAGTCGTAGCGCACCCGCTCCAGCCGCCGGCCGAGCCCGGTGCCTCGGCTGCCCAGGGCCACCAGGAGATTGGCGAGCCGGTAGAGCTTTCCGGCCCGGCTGGCCGAGGCGTAGCCGCAGACCCGGTCGTGCGCGTTCGCCACGATCTTGATCCGGTCGGTCGCGGCGACCTCGGCCAGGTAGTGGTAGCGGTGGTACGACGCCCGAAAGAGTTCGTGAACGGCGGCCAACATGCCGGGGGGCAGGTCCGTTCCGGGTTCGTAGACGGTCAGGTTCATCGGGCCAGCGCAGCGGTGAGCTGATCGAACGAGGTGACGTCCCGGCCGTAGTGGATCGCGGTGAAGCCGGCCTCGCGTGCCGCGACCACGTTGGCCTCCCGGTCGTCCACGAACCACGCGCCGTCCGCGTCGACGCCGAGCCGGCGCCGCATCTCCTGATAGATGGCCGGCTGCGGCTTCCGGACGCCGATGTCGGCGCTGATCACCCAGTCCCGGATCGAGTCGGTGAGGCCGAAGCGCCGGCGCAGCACCTCGGACCAGCGGGACACGTCGTTGCTGAGGCAGGCCAGCCGCACCCCGGCCGCGTCGGCGGTCTTCAGGAACTCGTGCACCCCGGGCGTCAGCGTGTGCCGGGCGCAGTAGTCCTCGTCGTCCGCGGAACCGGCGACGCCGGTGGCCGCCCAGAAGCCGGCCGAGGTCAGCTCGCCCAGGCTGGCCCTGCGGTAGGTCTCCTCGATGTCGGCGGCGCTCAGCGGGGAACCGTGCTCGTGGACGTAGGGCACCAGCAGCTCGGCGACGTCGTCGGCCGACTCGTAGAGCACACCCATGGCGTCCAGGACCACGGCGGCGGGCTCACGCATACCTGTCCTGTTCGAAGAACATCCCGTACTTCATGCCCACGGCGGCCAACTGCTCCTTGACCGACGGCGAGTAGAAGGCGACGCTCAGCTCGTCGCCGAAGAAGTAGCCCAGCTCGGTCGGGCGCACCGCGGTGTCGGTCACCTCGAACAGCCCGTGTTGCTCGGCGTGCCGGATGGTGTCGCCGAAGACCTCGAGCGGGTCGATGCCGAACTTGGCCGCGAACCCGGCCCGGGAGACGCCCGCGCTGGTGTGCACGCCCAGCACGAAGGTCTTACGCATCAGCTCGTCACGGCCCAGCGTCTGACCCATCCAGGTCGGGTGCAGACCCTGGCGGACCTGCGCGCCCCACTCGCCCAACGACTTGGTGTTCCAGTAGAAGGTCGAGTTGAGGAAGCCGTACGAGCCGCAGCCGGCGCTCAGCAGCTGCGTCTGGTCCACGCCCCGTTTGAGTTCGGTCTGCTGCTGCATCTTCTCGCGCGCCTTGGCGTACTTGTGGCTCTGCACCCGGACGTAGTCCGCGTCGCCCATCATCAGGCCGTGCGCCAGCTGCATCCGCAGGCCGTCCTCGTAGGACGGGTAGAGGTCCTGTTCGAGCTTCGAGATGCGCTTCATCGGGTGCTGGCGCAGCCGGTAGACGCTCACCGACTCGAGCTGCCAGGCGATGATCTGTTTCATCGTCTCGACCCAGGAGGCGAGCGACTGCCCGGGAAGCGCGTAGATCAGGTCGACGTTGATGTTGTCGAAACCCGCGCTGCGCATGTTCTCGATGCTGCGCAGCGTCATGTCCGCGCCGTGCCGACGGGCCATGATCTTGAGTACGCGGTCGTCGAGGCTCTCCACGCCCAGGTTCACCCGGTTCACGCCGTTGTCCCGCAGAATCGTCAGCTTGTCGAGGTTCGCGTGGATCGTCTCGGGCGCGCACTCGAAGGTGACTTCCAGGCTGTCCTTGGTCTTGAGGGAGTGCAGATAGCTCATGATCCGCTTGATCTGCCGCTCCTCCAGGATCGAGGGTGTGCCGCCGCCGAAGTGAACGGTCCCGATCGTCGCGTCCGGGTTGTAGCGCTCCAGCTTGGCGTCGATCTCCCGGATCAGGAGTTCGATGTAGTCGTCCTTGTCGACCGGCGCGTTCCCGTTGTCCACGACCTTGGCGAAGTAGCAGTAGGAGCAGATGCCACTGCAGTACGGGATGTGCAGGTACATGTTCAGCACGTCGGCCGGAGGTTCCAACTCCGACCTGGCGAACATCGCGTCGTGCGGCAGCTCCTCCAGCACCCGCACCGGTGGATAGCTGTAGATGAAGCAGTAGTCGCCGCGCTTGTCGAAACCGGCCTCGGAGAGCCGGTCCCAGCCGATGCCCTGGTAGGCCGCCTCGATCGCGTCGCCCACCGCCTCGTCGAGCACGATCCGGGCGTTGTCCTCCTGAACACGCCGACGCAGGTCCTTCGCCGCAATGTACATGTCGAGTCCCTCAGTCCGTGCAGATCGACAACGAGTAGTTGCGCTGACGCTTCAAAGCGATTTCCTTCCATTCCGACTTGACCTCGTAGCCGCCGATCAGCGCCTTGTACGTGTCAGTCGGGGCCGGCACCCAGAACAGCGGGTAGGCGTCCTTGAGAAACTTGACGGCGTCCGGCACAGCGTCGTACCGGCTGATGGTGTCGAGCAGGAAGAACGGGTCGGTGCCGGCGAAGCCGATGCCGAGGTCGCTACAGGCCCGCGAGAGCCGCTCGACCCGCTCCACCACCACGTCGGCGTCCGGCAGCGAGCCGTCCGAGTTCTGGTACTGCCACCACCCGGAGTCGAAGGTGGTCAGCTGGATGCCGAACTCCTCGGGAGCGCGCGCGATGGGTGTGTCCGGAGGCAGGTAGAACGGGTTGATCCGGACCGAGTGGATCGTGTCGACGTTCGCCGCGAGGAAGTCGATGGTCCGCTCGATGTCGTCGGCGATCTCGCCGGGGAAACCGACGAGGAAGTTGACGTGGTTCCAGACGTCCTCGGCCGCGGCGTACCGCAGCGTGGTCGACATCGTCGGTACGTCGTAGTCCTTGCGCATCAGGTCGAGCAGCCGCTGCGAGCCGGACTCGACGCCGTACCGCGCGAGACGCCCGCCGTTCTGGCGGATGCGCCCGAAATCAGCGGCCTCCAGCCGATCCGCACGGATGTAGGTGAACCAGTTGGTGGCGCCGCCCCCGCCGCGGGCCTCGAGCTCGTCGAGGAAGCGCAACAGGTACTTGCGGGACGGGTTGAGCTCGTTCGTCATGAAGTTGAGCTGGTCGACCTCGGCCTTGGCGAGGTCGGCGAACGAGTCGATGGCCACCTTGGGCGGGGTCAGGACCGCCCGGCTGCCGGTCGCGACCCGGCAGAACGCGCACCGGAAGTTGCACTGCTTGTCCCAGACGTACAGGTGGGCACGCCGCGCCGGCGTCGGGTTCTTGTACGTCGCGATGCCGAAGTCCTCGTACTGCTCCCACGGCACCCAGTCGTAGACCGGCTGCGGGGGCAGCGACTTCGCCACCTTCCGTGGACCCGCGACGATCGCGCCACCCGGGGTGGGATTGGTGGTGTAGCTGTTCGGGATCGTCTCCGGTGCGGCCCGTTCGACGAACGCGGTCGTCGACTCCCAGCCGTCGCCCACGGTCACGGTGACCGAGCCGAACGGAGCGAGCGCGTGGATCACCTCGGAGGCCGACCGCTCCGTCCAGAACTGGCCGCCGAACATGACCGGCATGTCGTGCGCCAGGGCCAGCCGGGCCAGCAGCAACGCCGAGGCGCTCTGCTCGAAACCCATCACCGAGATGCCGAGGGGCTCCCCGCCGCTGGATCCGCCGATGATCTGCCAGAGCTGTTCGCCGTAGGCGCGGACCGGCGCGGCGAGCTCCGGCGCGAGCACGTCGGCGGTCGACAGCGCACCGTCGTACAGCAGCACGTCCTCGCCTTTGCGGCGCAGGTCGGCAAGCTGCATCTCGAGGTCGAAGACCTCGGCGTCATGGCCGTTCAGGCGCAGGCTCGACGCCAGCAGTGAAATCCCCACCGGCGGGTACGGAATGATTCTCTTGCCAGACGGAGCAAAGACGAGTTTCAATTCTTTTCCCCCGACGATGGGCCTGTGAACACATAACGACTTTGGCTTTCCGCGTTTTCGCGGATCGCGATTCGCTTCGCCTTGAGAGGTCCACGCTGAGCCTGACGGCAACCCTAAGCAGATCGCGAGAGACCCGCCAAGGTGTTTCCAGATAATGGGAGCGAGCATCCATGGTGTCGACAGTCAATTTCGTGCAGCATCGTTCACCAGTATTGCAAGGCAGGATAATTTGGGCGTCGTCGCCCGACTCGATCGTGAGCCCTATCGGACTATTCGGTGTGAAACAGTGCTGCTGTGCACGGCCCCACGAGACCAGTCAGCCTGGAGGGTCTCGGCACGGCCACACGCAGGGGTTTCATCCAGCAGTCGCAAGAGCGCACCCACATCGACGAGATCAATGAGCGGTGGGCACAGCGGTAGTCTGTCGCATGACCCAGTGAAGTCCCTTCCCCCGTAACAAGACGCGCCCCTCGAAGGAAGCGGCCCCCTTGTCGGCCATCTTCTTCGACGACCCAGACCTACCAGCCAGTCTTGTCCTTCAGGCTCGGGACGGATCCACCTCGTTGTTCACCGGCCGGACTGACTCCGGTCACATTGATATCACTCTCCGAGCTGACTGTCACCCCCTTGTGGTGTGACAACTTTCGATCTTCACGAGCCATCCCGGGCTGAGCTGGGAGACCACCAACAGTGATGTCGATCGACGTCGCCAGGCGGCGGTGGCGACCGGTGTCCGTCCCGCGCGGCAGCCAAGAATTGGTCCGGCTGTATTTATTTCGACTGATACCATCGAATGCGGGCTCGGCGCCGCACACCTGCCGGTCCGCATTCATGGAGGGGAACATGAGCGACGCCGCTGTTCGGAACGTTGTCGACCTCGTTCATCTTCAGGTGCGGCACAATCCGGACCGGCCGGCCGTGCGGGGGCACGCCGAATCGATGAGCTACGGGCAGCTGTGGCACCGCTCCGGCGTGCTCGCCGCGCAATTGCGCGACCACGGAGTGCGACCCGGCGACGTGATCGGCCTCTGCCCGCGGCGCTCCCCCGATCTGGTCGTCGGCGTCCTCGGCATCCTGCGGGCCGGCGGCGCCTATCTGCCGCTCGACGCCGCTTATCCGCGACAGCGACTGGAATACATGCTGCGGCAGGCCGATGCCACGGTGCTGGTCGGGCACCGCGACAGCGCCGAGGCGCTGGCGGGCTCGCGCCCGCTCATCCCCCTCGACGAGACGCACGACGGCCCCACGGTCGACGTCGACCTCACGGTCACGGCGGGGGACATCGCGTACGTCATGTTCACCTCCGGATCGACCGGGGTGCCCAAGGGGGTCATGCAGACGCACGAAGCCCTGGCCAACCTCGTCGAGTGGCAGCTCCGCGACTCGGTGGTCGGCGCGGGTGAGGTAACCGCACAGTTCGCCCCAATATCGTTCGATGTCTCCTTTCAGGAGATCTTCGCGACCCTGGCGGCCGGCGGGGTGCTGCTCTGTCTCACCGATGACGAGCGCCGTGACCCGGTGCTGCTGTGGAGGGTGTTGGCCCGGGAGCGGGTCGCCCGGCTCTATCTGCCGTTCGTCATGCTGCAGACGCTGGCCCTGTTCGCCGAGGAGCTGGCTGACGGCGCACCTCCGCTGCGTGAGGTGATCACCGCGGGCGAGCAGCTGCGCTGCGACGACCGGATCAAGCGGCTCTTCGCCCAGCTGCCCGGGTGCCGGCTCGTCAACCACTATGGGCCCACCGAGACACACGTCTGCACCCGGTATTCGCTGCCCGCCGATCCCGAAGGTTGGCCGCTGCTACCGCCGATCGGCACCGCGATCGACCGGGTCCGGCTGCACGTGCTGGACGGCGGAGGCGGTCCGGTGCCGTCGGGTGAGCCGGGTGAGCTGCACGTCGCCGGCATCGCGGTGGCACGCGGATACGTCGGGCAGCCGGAGCTGACCGGGAAGAGGTTCCGACCCGAGCCCGGTGGGGCCGGCATCATGTACGCGACCGGCGATGTCGTTCAGTGGACTGACGGCCAGTTGCACTACCTGGGCCGCAACGACGATCAGGTGAAGGTGAACGGCATCCGGGTGGAGCCGGCCGAGATCGAACGCGCCCTGCTGGACTTCCCGGAGGTGCGGGAGGCGGCCGTGGTGGCGCGCGCCGGCGCGGGCACCCGGCTCGTCGGCTTCGTCACCGGCCGGCTCGACACCGGGCTGATCCGGGAGCGGATGGCCGCAACACTGCCTGGCCATCTGGTGCCGCACCGGATTGTTCGGCTGCCGGAGCTGCCCACCACGCCGAGCGGGAAGCTGGACCGCGCCGCGCTTGTCGACCTCGCGTCGCCCTCGGTCGGGCAGGGGGCGGACGGCCTCGCGGCGATCTGGCAGGCGGAGCTCGAACTGGCCGACGAGCAGGTCGAGGATCTACGGGCGGCCGGTGTGGACTCCCTCGCCGCGGCACGTGTGTCGGCGCGCATCGCCCGGGAGTTGGGGGTGCTCGTGGCGACCGACCGGCTGCTGGCCGCCACGTCGCTGGAGCATCTGGCCGAGATCGTGGCGGAGAGCCCCCCGGTGCCCCGCCTGGCGGCTGCCGAGCCTGCCGGGCCACAGCCGGTGAGTGTGATGCAGCGGCAGATCTTCGTCGACGAGATGCTCGCGGACAGCGGGCCGTCGCACTGGGTGTTGGCCGAGCTCGACATCACCGGGGCGTTCGACCCGGCCGCGGCCGAGGCCGCGGTCCGTGCGCTCACCCGCCGGCACGCGGCCCTGCACACCCGCTACGACTTCGTCGGGCGGAACATCACCCAGCAGTACCTGCCCTCGGCACTGCCCGACGTGACCCATGCCGGGTCGGTCGACCTCGCGGCGCTGCGCGGGCGGCGCCTGGCCGAGCGCTACGAGTTCGGGGCGGTCGCCACGCCGGTCGTCGACCTCGTCCAGCTCGGCGACCAGCACCACCGCCTGCTGTTCCGGGTGCACCACGCCAGCTGCGACGGCTGGTCGCTCGGGTTGCTGTTCGAGGATTTCGCCGCCCTCTACCGCGGCGATGAGCCGCCGCACGCGATCCAGCCGTGGCAGTTGCCCGCGGTCGAGACTGACCTCTCCGACTGGGTGGAGCACCTGACGCCGGCGGCTGCCCGACCGCCGAAGTCCTGGGGCCGGCAGCGTGCTCCGAAGCCGACGCTGCGCCGGGTGCCGGTCGTGCTGGACGCGGCTGAGGTCAACGCGGTCCGGAAGCGGGCCACAGACGCCGGCGCGACACCGTTCGCCGTGCTGCTGGCCGCGTGGGCGTCCCTGTTCGCCGAGGACGGCGCCGAGGTGTGCGTGGGGGTGCCGATCTCCACCCGGACGACGGCCGAGGAGGCCAGCTGTGTCGGCCTGTTCCTCAACACCGTCCTGTTGCCGTTGGCAACCGGCGCGGAGAGCTTCACGGCTCTGACCGACCTCACGCAGCAGGCCGTTGGTCGGGCCCTGCGGCATCGGACCGCGCCCCTGCCCGATGTCCTCCGGCGCCTGCGGGTCGACCGAAGCGGCAGGCACCACCCGGTGGCCCAGATGATGTTCGCTCTCCAGCCTCCCGGTCCGCGCGAGTGGCGGTTGGCCGAGGGAACGCGAGCAGAGCTGATCCTGGACGTCGGCATCCCGGCGCCGACCCGGTTCGACGTGGTCCTCAACCTGGACGACCGGGGCAACCAGATCGTCGGATGGTTGGACCACGACGTGGGCGCGGTGGACGCCACGCAGGTGACCGACCTGATCGCCGGTTGGCGCCGGACCATCAGAGTCTGACCATCGCCCCGGTGGCTGCCGGTGTCCTCTGCTCGCGAGCCCTCGACCTGTCGAGTCCGCGTCAGCGGACCACGCCCAGCCCGGTGAAGGACCTGTCGTACTCGGTGAACGACTGGTTGTTGTACGGGGCGTAGATCCAGGTCCGCAGCGAGTTGGCCGCGGTGTCGACCTCGACGAGGCGTACCGGGTTGGTGGTGTTGGAGTGGAACGTCTGGAGGAACGTGTAGATCTTGTTGCCGTTGACTCCGGTGTCGACCCGGTTGGCGGCGATGCCGACGTGACCGGAGAAGACGAATCGGATGTTGGCGTACTGCTTGATCAGATTGTCGAAGAGGTACTGCGGGCTGGTCGCGCCGTACGAGGCGCTCTGCTCGATGTTGCCGCTGCCGTCGATGTAGTCGTGGGTGACGACGATGACGTTGTGCCGGGGGTGCGCGGCGACGACGCTCCTGGCCCAGTTCACGGCCTCGACCCGGGGCCAGAGTTCCAGGGTGAGCACCATCCACTGGACCCCGCCGGCCTCGAAGGTCGAGTACGAGTTGTCCACCTTGCCGGCCTCGAACTGTCCCTGCACCGCGCCGTACTGGCTGGCCGTGAAGTACCTGTTGAAGACGGTGGTGTCGCGGACGAGTTCCCGGGTGTGGGCGGGGTCCCGGGCGGAGCCGCCCTCGCCGGTCGCCTGGGTGTCGTGGTTGCCGATCGCCAGCGAGTATGGCAGGCCCGCGGTCTCGATCGGGCGCATCGCGTCGCGGGCGATGACGTACTGGGAGTGGTCGGGGGTGTCCCAGTTGACCACGTCACCGGAGTGCGTCACGTAGCGCAGGTCCAGCGCGGAGCGGTTCTGCACCAGCCAGTTGGTGCGGTTGCGGAACCGGGTGTCCGAGCTGTTGAGCACCTCCTGCTGGGTGTCCGGCAGGACGGCGAAGCTGAACTTCGTGTCGGTGGCGCCCGCGGTTTCCATTCGCGCGTACGCGATGTGGACGTTGCGGTCGCAGGTGTCGGCCCGGAAGTCGTTGATGAGCTGGATCCGCACGGTGTGCTGCCCGCCGCCGACCGCCGCGCCGACCGGGTAGGTGCCGTAGCTGGTCGCGCTGACGATGGTGGTCTGGCCGACGGCGACACCGTCGACCGTCACCCGGACGGTCGGCCAACCCTGGCAGTTGTCCCCGATGGCCCCGATCAGCACCCGCCCGGAGCCGCTGATGCTGGTGGTGGCGTAGCTGGAGTTACCCCAGAGCGACGCGTGCGTGCCGGAGGCGGGCACGGGAGTGCCGGTCGCCGTACGGATCGCCCCGTCCACGACGGTGAACTGGGAGGGCTCGGCGGCGCTCGCCGTACCGCCGGTGAGTGTTCCACCAGCCACGGCGACCACCAGCGCCGCGGCCGTCGCCACCAACCTGGACCTGGATCTCCTGATACGCACCGCTGATCCTCCCTTGCCGACATCCGCCCAAAAGCTGGGCATTGGCAGCGTAGAGAAGATCGGCACGAGACATATGAATGCGTCAAGGCCATCCTGAGTACCCGAGTTGTACGTTCCGTTGCCGCACGGCCCGGGACGCGGCGCGGTCCTACCGGGCGGTGCCGCCGCCCGATCGACCCGTGCCGGCGGCGGAGGGCCGGTGCGCGATGCGGGGCGCGCGCACGGCGGAGGCGTTGCCGGCGCCGGGGCGGTAGTCCCGGGCCGCGCTGGCCACCATCTCGTCGGCATCGCGAGCGAGCGTCTGCCGGATGTGCGGCGGAACGAACTCGGACGTCGCCATCGCCAGTCGGACCTGCACCGCGCGGTCGTCGACCAGGCGCGCCAGATCCGCCTCGCTCAGCTCGACGGACCGCACCAGCGCGGCACGGACGTCGACCACCGGGTCCGCGGCGAGCGCGCTGCGCTGCTCGGCGGTGGTCCGCGGGTTGCGGGCAACCCCCTTGCGTACGCGTGCGGTGCGATCGGCCAACAGGGCGGTGATCACGTCGGGGTCGTGGGTGTGGGTGGCGAGCCGTTCCCGTACCTCGGGTGAGACGTCGTCGATCAGCTTGGCGGCCAGCTCCGGCTCCAGCTCCCGACTTTCGGCGAGGAGACCGCGAAGCTCCTTGTCCGAGGTCTCCAACATGACCTGGCGGATCGACTCGTCGCAGGACGGGTTGCCGGCGACCGCCCAGCGGACCCACCGGTCGGCGTCCTTGACCAGGCGCATGAGGTTGGCGATCGAGGTGGAGGGGTTTCTCGCCACCGCCTCCCGGACCTGACGATCATGGTCCCGGGTGAGCGGCCGCAGGGCCTGCGCGGGAGCGTCGGCCCGAGCGGCGACCGCCTTGCGGACCGGGACCGACGGGTCGGAAGCCAGGTCGATAAGGGTCATTTGTGGTGTTGTGGGGTCCTGGGCGAGAGCGAGCCGAGCGTCAGCGCTGCCACCGATCGGACGGTGCGCGGTGGTGCCGGACCCGCTGTGACGGTCGGCCTCGCCGACGTCCTGCTGTTTCCCCATGGCGCAATCATGTCACGCGCCCGGTTCGGCAGTACCGACCGCGGGCGGGACCGGGGCGGGGAGGCGCAGGCCGGACATGCCGCCGTCCACCGGCAGCGACGAGCCGGTCACCGACCCGGTCGCGGGCGACGCGAGGTAGACGACGGCCGCGGCCACCTCGTCGGCGGTCACCAGGCGGCCGGTGGGCTGCCGGGACGCCAGCTGCCGCTTCTCCGCCGTCGGGTCGGCCGCGCCCGCGAGCAGGCGGGCCACCCAGGGCGTGTCGACGGTGCCGGGGGCGACACAGTTGACCCGGACACCCTCCGTCACCAGATCGGCGGCCATGGCGAGGGTGAGGGCGTGCACGGCACCCTTTGACGCCGAGTACAGGGCGCGTCGGGGCAGCCCGACGGTCGCCGCGATCGAGGAGATGTTGACGATCGCCGCAGATGACGACCGGCGCAGGTACGGCAGGGCGACGGCGCTGGTTCGGGCCACGCCGGAGACGTTGACGTCGAGTACCTTGCTCCACTGCTCGTCGTCGTTCTCCTCCACCGTGCCCACGGCCGAGATGCCGGCGTTGTTCACCAGGATGTCGATGCCGCCGAACGCCTCCGCGACCGAGGCGACGGCCGCGCTGAGCGAGGCCCGGTCGGCCACGTCCGCCCGGACGCCGAGTACGCCGGGGTCCTCCGGCAGACCGGACAGCTCCAGGTCCAGGACACCCACCCGGGCGCCGGCGGTGGCGAACGCCCGCACGCAGGCAAGCCCGATCCCCGATCCACCTCCGGTCACCACCGCCACCAGACCGTCACACCGCATGCTGCTCTCCCCTTTCGAGTAGTCCCCTGAGGTGACGCACCGCCGTCAGACCCATGCCGGCCCGTCGGGGTACGCGTACGTGGCGAGGCTCTCCGGACGCATCGCGGCGGAGAACCCCGGCGCGGCGGGCACCACGTAGTGCCCGTCCTTGATCACCACCGGGTCGAGGAAGTGCTCGTGCAGGTGGTCGACGTACTCGACGACCCGGTCGCGCATCGAGCCGGACACCGCCACGAAGTCGAACATCGACAGGTGCTGCACCAGCTCGCAGAGGCCCACTCCCCCGGCGTGCGGGCAGACCGGCACCCCGTACTTCATTGCCAGCAGCAGGATCGCGACGTTCTCGTTCACGCCACCGACCCGGCACGCGTCGATCTGCACGACGTCGACGGCGTTGGCCTGGAGCAGCTGTTTGAACACGACCCGGTTCGCCACGTGCTCGCCGGTGGCGACCCGGATCGGCCCGCCGTCGGGTGCGCTGGTGGCGAGGGCGGACCGGATCGCCGCGTGGGCGAGCACGTCGTCGGGGCTGGTCGGCTCCTCGATCCACCACGGGTCGTACGGCGCCAGCTCCCGCATCCGGTCGACCGCCTCGGCGACGTCCCAGCGCTGGTTGGCGTCGAGCGCGATCCGGATCCGCGGGCCCACCGCCTCGCGGGCGATCTTCAGGCGGCGCACATCGTCGGCGGCGTCAGCGCCCACCTTCAGCTTGATCTGGGTGAACCCGTCGGCCACGGCCAGCCGGGCCAGCCGGACCACCTTGTCGTCTGAGTAGCCCAGCCAGCCGGGCGACGTGGTGTACGCGGGGTACCCCCGCTCGGTCAGCCGGGCGATCCGGTCGGCCCGGCCCGGCTCGGCGGCGCGCAGGATCTCCAGTGCCTCGTCGGGGGTGAGGGCGTCGGTGAGGTAGCGCCAGTCGACCAGGTCGACGATCTGCTCGGGGCTGAGGTCGGCGAGGTAGCGCCAGACCGGCTTGCCCGCTCTCTTGGCGACGAGGTCCCACATCGCGTTGATCACCGCTGCGGCGGCCAGGTGCATCACGCCCTTCTCCGGGCCGAGCCAGCGCAGCTGCGAGTCCTGGGTGAGCGAGCGGGCGAACGCACCGAGGTCCACGGTGTCCGGATCGAGACCGACCACGTACGGCACCAGCGCGTCGATGGCCGCCCGGCAGACGTCGTTGCCCCGTCCGATGGTGAAGGTGAATCCGTGCCCGTCCGGACCGTCGTCGGTGCTCAGCACCAGGTACGCGGCCGAGTAGTCGGGGTCGGGGTTCATCGCGTCGGAGCCGTCGAGGTCCCGCGAGGTCGGGAACCGGACGTCGTACGTGTCGACGGAGGTGATCACCGCCATCAGGCGTTCCGGAGGGTGCTGCGCTGCCGGCCGAGGCCGTCGATCTCGACCTCCATCACGTCGCCGGCGGCCAGGTACGGGAACCGGCCGGAGAGCGCCACCCCCTGCGGGGTGCCGGTGTTGATGACGTCGCCCGCGTCCAGGACCGTGAACTGGGACAGGTGCCAGACCAGGTACGCCACGTCGAAGATCATGTCCTTGGTGCTGGAGTCCTGGCGGGGTTCGCCGTTGACCCAGGAACGCAGCCGCAGCGCCTGCGGGTCGCCGATCTCGTCGGTGGTGACCAGCCACGGGCCGAGCGGTTGGAACGTCTCGCAGGACTTGCCCTTCGACCACTGGCCGCCGGAGACGGCGAGTTGGAAGTCCCGCTCGGAGACGTCGTTGGACAGCACGTACCCGGCGATGTGCCCGAGGGCGTCGGCCGGCGAGGCGAGGTAGCGGGCCGGCCGGCCGATCACCACCGCCAGCTCCACCTCCCAGTCGGTCTTCGTCGATCCGCGCGGGATCAGGACCTCGTCGTACGGGCCGACGACGGTGTTGGGCGCCTTGTAGAAGATGATCGGGTCGGTCGGTGGCGCGGCACCCGACTCGGCGGCGTGCGCGGCGTAGTTCTGCCCCACGCACAGCACCACCCCGGGCCGGGCGATCGGTGCGCCGACCCGCTGACCGGTGACGTCGATCTCGGGCAGGTCGGTGGCCTCGCGGACCCGCCGGACGCCGTCGCCGGCGAGGAACGCGCCGTCGATGTCGGCGGTGAGCGACGAGAGGTCGTAGTGCCGCCCGTCGACGTACAGCACGGGGCGTTCCCGCCCCACGGGCCCGACGCGCTTGAATCTCACGAACCAACCTCCAGTGCATAGGTACGAATTGCGGTGCCGGCCAGGACGTCTGCCCGCTCGGTGGCGGACAGCTCCCCCAGGCTGGCGTCGAGCGCCGTCCACGCCTCGGCGTACGAGGCGACGAGGTCGCAGACGGGCCAGTCCGAGCCGGCCATCAGCCGGTGCGGGCCGAACAGCTCCAGCGCGGTGTCGACGTACGGCCGGATGTCGGCCACCTGCCACCCGGGGCCGGCCTCGGTGAGCAGACCGGAGAGCTTCGCGACGACGTTGTCGCAACCCGCCAGGTCGCGTACCGCCGTGCGCCACTCGGCGAGGCCGCCGGCGGCGATCCTCGGCTTGCCCAGGTGGTCGAGGACGAAGGTGGTGCCCGGCGTGGCCCGCGCCGCCTCGGCGCAGCTGGGCAGCTGTCCGACGTGGACGACCAGGTCGAAGGTGAGGCCGGCGGCTCCGATCGCCGCGAGGGCGGCGCGCACGTCGGGGCGGGCCAGGTGCCCGGGGTCGGCGACGCCCTGCACCTGGTCTCGGAGCCCGACCAGCTTGGTCGCGCCGGGCAGGTCGCGGTAGTCGGCCAGGGTGGCGGCGATGGCCGGGTCGGTGAGCGACGCCCAGCCGACCACGCCGGCGATCCGGGGCGTGGCGGCGGCGTGGGCCAGGAACTCGGCGGTCTCCCCGGCGTCGCAGCGGCCCGCCTCGACCAGCACGGTCGCCGTCACCCCGGCCGCGTCGAGCCGGGGTACGAGGTCGGCGGTGGTGTAGTCGCGCCGGATAGCCTCCAGGCCCGGTGCGGCGAGCCACGGGTAGTCGGCGGTCCAGAGGTGGTGGTGCGCGTCGATGATCACGGTGTCGGCACCTCGCTCGGCAGCAGACCCTCGGCCTTGAGATCGGCCCACAGCGCGCCGGGCACCTCCCACTCGAACATCGCCACGTTGTCGGCGATCTGCTCCGGGTCCCGGGCGCCGACCACCACGCTGGCGACCGCCGGGTGCCCGAGCGGAAACTGGATCGCCGCGGCCCGCAGCGGTACGCCGTGCCGTTCGCACACCGACCGGATCGCGGTGGCCCGGTCGAGCAGCCCCCGGTCGGCCGGGGCGTAGTCGTAGTGGGCGCCCGGTGCCGGGTCGGCCAGCACGCCCGAGTTGTAGACCCCGGCGGCGATGACCGCGATCCCCTTGGTCTGGCACAGCGGCAGCAGTTCGTCGAGACCGGACTGGTCGAGCAGCGTGTACCGGCCGGCGAGCATGAAGCAGTCGAAGTCGCCGGCGTGGGCCAGCTCGACCAGCGCCGGGGCCTGGTTCATTCCGGCGCTGACCGCGCCGATCTCGCCGGCCTTCCGCAGCTGCGCCAACGCCGGGTACGCCCCGGCGACCGCCTCGGCGAGGTGGTCGTCCGGGTCGTGGATGTGCGCGATGTCGATCCGGTCCAGACCCAACCGGGCCAGGCTCTCCGCGTGGGAGCGGCGTACCCCGGCGGCGGAGAAGTCGAACCGCGGCGCGAGGTCGGTCGGCTCGGCCCAGAACTCCTGCCGGTCCGCACCGCCGGGGACGAGCAGCCGACCCACCTTGGTGGAGAGGGTGAACGCGTCGCGCGGCTTGCCGGCGAGGACCGCCCCGGCGCGCCGCTCGGAGAGGCCGCAGCCGTAGAGCGGGGCGGTGTCGAAGTATCGGAGCCCGAGATCCCAGGCCGCCTGGACGGTGGCGTGGGCGACCTCGTCACCGACGACGTCGAACATTCCACCGATCGGGGCGAGCCCGAGCCCGAGCCGGGTCACCGCCACGTCGGTGCGCCCCAGGGTCACCAGTTCGGTTGCCTTCACGCGACGACCCCCTGCCCGTCATGGATGAACCGGATCACCGACTGACTCATCCGGTCGTAGTCGTGGTCGTTGTCCAGCTCACCAACGATGGCGAACTCCCGCATCACCGCGATCCGGTCGGCGAGGGTGACCATCTCCGGCAGGTCCGACGAGATCAGCAGGATGGCCATTCCCCGCGCGGCCAGGCCGGCGATCAACTCATGGAAGGCCGCCTTGGTGCGCACGTCGATGCCGACGGTGGGCTCGTCGATGATGAGCACGTCGCAGTCGGCCGCCAGCCATTTGGCCAGGCTGACTTTCTGCTGGTTGCCGCCGGAGAGCTGACCGGCGTGCTGGTCGGGCGAGGCGAGGCGGATGCCCAACCGGTCGGCGTACTCGTCGACCAGCGTCCGCTCGGCGCGGTCGCGGACCAGCCCGAGCCGGGCCAGCCGACGCCACACCGTCACCGCGGTGTTGCGGGCCACGGTCTGGTCGAGGAAGAGGCCCTCCTCCTTGCGGTTCTCGGTGACGTAGCCGATCCGGTACCGGTGCAGGGCGTCGCCCACGTCCCGGATCCGGGCCGGACGCCCGTGCACCCGCACCTCGCCGGCGGTGATCCGGTCGAGGCCGAGCAGCGCCTTGGCCAGCTCGCTGCGGCCCGCGCCGACCAGCCCGTACAGGCCGACGATCTCACCGGGGCGGACGGCGAGGCTGACGTCGTGGTGGCCGGCGGTGGTGGCGACGTGGTCGAGGGCCAGCGCCGGTTCGACGTCCGCCGCCACGGTCCGAACGGCGAGGTGCACCTGCTGGTACGCCCGGCCGACCATCAGGTCGACGATCTCCTCGCGGCTGTGGTCGGCGAGAGGTTCCGCCTCGGCGACGCTGCGCCCGTCGCGCAGCACGGTCACCGTGTCGGCGACCGCGAAGACCTCCTCCAGTTTGTGGCTGACCAGCACGGTGGCGTGGCCCCGCTCGGACAGCCGGCGCACGATGCCGTAGAGCCGGTCGGCCTCGTCGTTGGTCAGCGACGCGGTCGGTTCGTCGAGCAACAGCACTGTCGAGTCCGCCGACAGCGCCTTGGCGATCTCCACCAGTTGCAGTTGGGCCACCGACAGCCGTGACACCGGCAGGTCGGGGTCCAGGTCGAGGTCGAGCAGGTCGAGGCAACGGCGGGCCTCGGTACGCAACGCCGCCCGGTCGAGCAGGCCGGCGCGGCGGGGCAGGCGTTGCAGGCAGATGTTCTCGGCGACGCTGAACGCCGGGATCAGGTTCCGCTCCTGGTGCACGACACCGATGCCGGCCCGCTGGGCGTCCTGCGGGTTGCCGAGCTGCACCGTGCGCAGCTCGCCGTCCGGCCCGGGCAGCCGCAGGAGCCCACCGTCCGGCCGGTACACCCCGGTCAGGATCTTGATCAGGGTGCTCTTACCGGCGCCGTTCTCGCCGAGCAGCGCGTGCACGCTGCCGGCGGTCAGGGTCAGCGTCGCCTCGTCCAGGGCGCGTACCCCGGGGAAGGTCTTGACCAGTTTCTCCGCGGACAGCACGACGCTCATCGTGGACCTCCGGAGAGCTTGTCGCGGAACTGCCCGAGCAGCACCGCGCCGAGGACGACCGCGCCGATGATGAGGTCCACCCACCGACGGTTGATGTCGAACTGCGACTGGCTCACGTCGACCAGCCGCACCAGGAACGCCGCGAGCACCGTGCCGGTCACGCTGACCATGCCGCCGGCCAGGGCCACCCCGCCGATGATCGGCGCGGCGAAGCTGGGCAGCAGCAGGTCGTCACCGATCGAGGCGTTCACCGAGCCGAAGGCGGCCACCACGATCACCGCGGCGAAGCCGGCCAGCAGCCCGGACAGGGTGTGGGCCAGCACCAACGCGCGGTCGTTGGAGATGCCCGACAGCCGGGCGGCGAACGGGTTGCCGCCGGAGGCGAGCAGGTGCCGTCCGGGCAGGGTACGCCGGAAGAAGAGGGCGACCGCGACGGCGATCGCGACCGCCAGCAGGAAGACCACCGGTACGCCGGCCAGGGACGCCTGCCCGAACTCGCGCAGGCCGGGCGAGTAGCCCTGGTAGGTGCCGGTGCCGTTCACCCCGTACCGCAGCCCTTCGAGGATGGTCATGGTGGCGAGGGTGACGATGAACCCGTTGATCCGGGTGAAGATCACCAACAGGCCGTTGACCAGTCCGACGACGGCGCCGAGCGCCAGCGCGGCGAGCACCGCGACCGGGGCGGGCAACCCGGCGTCGATCATGAGCCAGCCCGAGGCCACCGCACAGAACCCGGTGAGCACGCCCACCGAGAGGTTCATCTGACCGACGGCGAGCACCACCATCTGGGCCAGGCCGATGACGATCGGCAGGGCGAGGAAGCGCAGGAAGGCGTCCAGGGTGCCGGCGGTGAGCAGGTTGAAGTCGGTGGCGACCGCGAGCGCCGCGAACCCGAGCGCCGCGATCACCGCGAGGGTGAACTCGTTGGTCCGGACCACGCTCCTCATGATGGTGACACCGCCCTTCGCTCGGCGAGCACGGCCCGCAGCCGGTCCAGCGACAGCGCCGCGAGCAGCACGAGTCCGATGTAGAGCTTCAACTCCTCCAGGGAGAACTGGAGCAGGTTGAGGCCCTTGTAGATGACCTGGGTGAGGGTCGCGCCGAGCGCGGTGCCGAGGACGCTGACCGCGCCACCGGCGAGCAGCGTCCCACCGAGCACCGGGGCCAGGAACGACGGCAGCAGGAACGACTCGCCGATGGTGGCGGAGAAGGCGCCGTTGTTGGCGGCGAGCAGGAACCCGGCCAGCGCGGCTAGCAGCCCGCTCAACGCGTGCGCGGCGACGACCCGGCGGTGCGTGGGGATGCCGGACAGCTCGGCGGCGACCGTGTTGGAGCCGGTCATCAGGATCTCCCGGCCCAGTCGGGCGTGCCGGAACAGCAACCCGACACCGAGCGCCGCGGCCACCGCGATCGGCACGACCAGCGGGATCCGGGGCCCGCAGACCTCGCCCATGCAGTAGTCGGCGAAGGTGTCGAAGCGCAGGGCGGAGAGCCCGCTCGGCTGCACCGCGAACGACACCCCGCCGGTCGCCCAGGTGTAGAGGATCGTGACCAGGCCCAGCAGCCCGAAGTCGAGCGCCAGGGTGACCACGAAGGAGTTCACGCCGGTCTTGGCGATGAGCAGTCCGGCAAGCGCCCCGATGCCCGCCCCGACGACGAGACCCACGAGCAGCCCGACCAGCAGCGGTACGCCGAGCCGGTCGTAGGCCAGGCCCATCGCGAAGGTGGACAGCGCGGCCATCCGGCCCACGGCCATGTTCATGTGCCCGAGCGAGAGCACGGCGAGCTGGGCGAGACCGACCACGACGTACACGCTGATGTCGGCCTGTAGCGGTGCCAGGGTGAGCCGGGGGTCGAGGAACGCGGGGGTGAGCGAGGAGAAGAGGACGACCAGCACGGCGATGACGATGAGCAGGCCGAGCCGGGGGTTCGCCCAGACCGGCAGGGCCCGGGCCGGCGGCCTGGGCTCCGCGGCCGGAGGCACCGCCGGCGCCTCCGGCGCTGTTTCCGTCCTCACGCCACTCTCCTGTCCTCGATCGCGTCGCGGTCCCAGTCGATGCCGAGGCCCGGCTCGCCGGGGGCGAGCGCGTGGCCGTCGACGATCGCGATCTCGGTCCGGGTGATCGCGCGCAGTTGCGGGATGTGCTCGACGTAGCGGCTGTTCGGCACGGCCGCGCAGAGACTCACGTGCAGTTCCATGAGGAAGTGCGGGCAGACCACCACGTTGCAGGCCTCGGCCAGGTGCGCCACCTTCAGCCACGGTGTGATGCCGCCGATGCGCGCGACGTCGACCTGGACGACGCCGGCCGCCTGGCGGCGTAGGTACTCGGCGAACTGGCCGATCGAGTACATCGACTCCCCCACCGCGACCGGGATGCTTGTCGCCCGGGCCAGCAGCTCGTGCCCGGCGACGTCGTCGGCGGGCAGCGGCTCCTCGAACCAGGCGAGCTGGTGCGGTTCGAGCAGCCGGGCCCGGCGGATCGCCTCGGCGGCGGTCAGCGACTGGTTGGCGTCGACCATCACGTCGAAGTCGTCGCCGAGCGCCGCCCGGACCGCGCCGATCCGGGCGGCGTCCTCGGCCGGGTTGGGCTTGCCGACCTTCAGCTTGAGGCCGGGCCAGCCGGCCGCCTGGGACGCCTTCGCCCCGGCGACCAGCTCGTCCTCGGTGAGGTGCAGCCAGCCACCCTCCGTGTCGTACAGCGGGATCCGGTCCTTGGCGCCACCGGCGAGCACCCACAGCGGCAGGCCGGCGGCGCGGGCCCGCAGGTCCCACAGCGCGGTGTCGATCGCGGCGAGCGCCAACGAGGTGATGGCCCCGACCGCGGTGGCGCGGGTGGCGGCGTGCAGGTCACGCCAGACCGCCTCCAACCTGGCGGCGTCGCGGCCGACCAGATGCGGCAGCAGGTAGTCGCGCAGCAGCGCGAGCACCGCCGTGCCGCC
The DNA here is from genome assembly GCF_044456765.1 of Micromonospora sp. NPDC050784. Lineage (NCBI taxonomy): Bacteria > Bacillati > Actinomycetota > Actinomycetes > Micromonosporales > Micromonosporaceae > Micromonospora > Micromonospora sp. NPDC050784. The sequence goes on from NZ_JBITGG010000009.1 coordinate 124,170, forward strand.
GGTCCCGATCGTGTACGCGTACCCCGTGCCGTGCCCGCCGTCGGCCGTGCGCACCTCGACGAAGATCGTCTCCTGCTTGAGGAACGCCTGTACCGCGTCGGTGCGGACGGTCTCGACGGGAATGTCGACGAGGTACGCCTCGGCCTTGGTGACGGTCGACATCAGCTGCACTTGAGCAGGTCGCCGTCGAACTTCTTCCGCAGCTCCGCGGTGGTCGCGGAGCGGTCGGCCTCGTAGCCGTCCAGGTTGTCCTTGGTCACCACGAACGAGCCCGAGTCGATGGTCACTCCGGGTTCGGCCATGGTGCAGCCGCCGCTGAGCTTCATCAGGGCGTACGAGCCGACCTGGGCCTGACCGACCGGGTTCTGCAGGATGGTGGCGGCCACCGAGCCGCCGCGCAGCCCGTCGAGGACCGCCGGGTCGTCGTCGATGGCGATGACCTTGATGGGCAGCTTCGACTGGCGGACGCCCTCGGCCGAGGCGACCGCCGGGTTGTAGGCGGTGTTCACGATCGCCTGGATCTGGCGGCCTTTCGCGGCGAGGAGGTCGGCCACGGCCTTCTGCGCGCTCTGTAGGTCCTTGTCGATGTCGGTGACGCTCTGGATCAGGGTCACCTTGCCGCCGGTCTCGGCGACCGCCTTCTCCACGCCCGCGATCCGGCGCTGGGTGTTGGAGTCGACCTTGTTCCCGGTCAGGTGCACCAGGTTGCCCTGACCGCCCATCGCGTCGATGGCGGCCTTGGCACCCTTGTACGCGGCGACCTCCACATCCGTGGAGAGGCAGAAGTCGGCCTTGTTCGCCCCGGCCGGGCAGGAGGCCAGCGAGCCGACGGGGAAGCCCTGCCGCTTGAGGTCCTCGAAGGTGGAGTTGATGTTGTCCGGGGAGACGCCGAAGACGCCGAAGGCGTTGTAGCCCTGCGCGGCCAGGGACTTGAGCACGTCGTTCTGCTTGGTCTGGTCCCAGCCCGCGGTCTCGTTGAAGGTGACGTCGCCGAGCGCGAGTTCGGTCTTGGCCTTGGCCCCGGCGTCCTTCCAGGGCTGGAAGTACGGGTGCGAGCCGCCGGGCACGAGCGCGACCTTGACCTGCGCCGGTTCCCGGCCACCGGCTTCGGCGTCGGTGGTGTCGCTCTTCTTCGTGCAGGCCACAGTGGTCGTGGCGAGGGCCACGATGGTCAGGCCGGAGCCGATTCGGGACAGCATTCTGCGCGACATGTTCGTCTCCTCGGGGGTGGTGGTGGCGAGACGCTGGCGGGGGAACCTATTTCCTATAGGATGTTGCTTTGCTAGTGTGTACTCGCTCACACCGGCACAGTCAAGGGGTTGCTGAGGAGACGAGATGGCCCAGCAGGAACCTCGCGAGGGTCGACTCCGTCCCGCCCGTCGGCTCACCCTCACCGAGGACGTCTACGAGTCGATAAAGACGCTGGTGATGGACCACATCCTTCCCCCCGGCGAGCGGGTCAACATCGACGCGCTCGCCCGGGAGCTGGATGTCTCCCCCACCCCGGTCCGCGAGGCCCTCGCCCGACTGGAGGCCGACGGCCTGGTCCGTAAACGTCCGCTCTCCGGCTACACCACCACGCCACTGCTGAGCCGGGCCGAGTTCGACGACCTGTTCGACGTCCGCCAACTGTTGGAGGGCGACACCGCCGGACGGGCCGCCACGCACGCCTCCGCCGAAGCCCGCCACCGGATCAGCGTCGAGGCGGCGGCGAGCATCGACGTGGAGGCCGGCGACGGATACCGCCGGCACGCCGCGTTCACCGCCCTGGACGCGAAGTTCCACGACCTGATCGCCGAGGCCTCCGGCAGCCCTCTGCTGCGAGACACCATCACGCGGCTGCACTCCCACCTGCACCTGCACCGGCTGTACTTTCCGGTCGCCGGCGCGCCGGACACCAACACCGAGCACCAGCGCATCGCCGCCGCCATCGTCGCTGGCGACGCGGCAGCCGCCACCGAGGCGATGCGCGCCCACCTCACCGCCGCCCGGGAGCGTCACCTGCCCGCCTTCGACCGGCTACCCGCCGCCCCCGGAACACCGCGCGACTCGGCGTGACCCACTCCCACACCTCCGAGGAGCCGCCATGCGGATCGCCCTCTTCATCACCTGCGTCAACGACCTCGCGTTCCCGGCCACCGGCATCGCGGTCACCCGCATCCTGCGGCGACTCGGCCACACCGTCGACTTCCCCGCCGACCAGACCTGTTGCGGGCAGATGCACGCCAACACGGGTTACCGGGCCGAGGCCCTGCCGATGGTGCGCAACTACGTCGACGTCTTCGACTCCTACGACGCCATCGTCGCGCCGTCCGGGTCATGCACCGCGATGATCCGCGACCAGTACCCGAGCCTGCACCCGCCCGCCACCTCGGTGGCCGCCCGCACGTACGAGCTGTCCGAGTTGCTCATCGACGTTCTCGGCGTCACCGACGTGGGCGCCGAGTTCCCGGAGACGGTCACCTACCACCCCACCTGCCACGGCCTGCGGATGCTGCGCCTCGGTGACCGGCCGCTGAGCCTGCTGCGCCAGGTGCGCGGCATCAAGCTGGTCGAGCTGGGCGACGCCGAGGAGTGCTGTGGTTTCGGCGGCACGTTCGCCCTGAAGAACCCGGACGTCTCCACCGCGATGCTCACCGACAAGTGCGCCCGGGTCCGCGACACCGGCGCCCGGGTGCTCGCCGCGGCCGACAACTCCTGCCTGGCGCACATCGGCGGCGGCCTCGACCGCAACCGGTCGGGGGTACGGGCCGTGCACTACGCCGAGATTCTCGCCGAGACGGGAGCCACCTCATGAGCCAACCGGTCGCACCCGCCCCCGGGAGCGGGCGGATCCGCACGCCGTTGCCCTTTCCCACCGCCGCCAAGCCGGCCGTCGCCGACACGCAGCTCCGGGCCAACCTGCACCGGGCCACCCGCACCATCCGGGCCAAGCGAGCCCGGGTCGTTGACGAGGTACCCGACTGGGAGGCCCTGCGGGACGCCGGCTCGGCGATCAAGGCAGACGTCCAACGTCGGTTGCCGGAGTTGCTGGAGCAGTTCGAGGCATCCGCCACCGCTGCCGGCGCCACCGTGCACTGGGCTCGCGACGCGGCCGAGGCGTGCCGGATCGTGGTCGCGTTGACCCGGGCCGCCGGGGCCGACGAGGTCGTGAAGGTCAAGTCGATGGCAACCCAGGAGATCGAGCTCAACGAGGCGCTGGAGGCCGCCGGGATCGCCGCGTACGAGACCGACCTCGCGGAACTGATCGTGCAGCTCGGCGAGGACACCCCCTCGCACATCCTGGTGCCGGCGATCCACTACAACCGGGCCCAGATCCGGGAGATCTTCCAGCGCCGGATGGCCGACGCGCCGGCCGACCTGAGCGACGAACCGGCCGCGCTGGCCGAGGCGGCCCGCGCCCACCTGCGACGACGTTTCCTCTCGGCCCGGGTCGCCGTCTCCGGCGCCAACTTCGCCGTCGCCGACACCGGCACGCTCGTGGTGGTGGAGTCCGAGGGCAACGGTCGCATGTGCCTCACCCTCCCGCAGACGCTGATCAGCGTCGTCGGTGTCGAGAAGCTGCTGCCGACCTTCACCGACCTGGAGGTCTTCCTGCAACTGCTGCCGCGGTCCTCGACCGGCGAACGGATGAACCCGTACACCTCGCTGTGGACCGGCGTCACCCCCGGCGACGGCCCACAGGACGTGCACGTCGTCCTTGTCGACAATGGCCGCTCCGCGGTGCTCGCCGACCCGGTCGGGCGGCCGGCGCTGTCCTGCATCCGCTGCTCCGCGTGCCTCAACGTCTGCCCGGTGTACGAGCGGGCCGGCGGGCACGCGTACGGCTCGGTGTATCCGGGGCCGATCGGGGCGATCCTGTCGCCGCAGCTGACCGGCGTGGCCGACAACGCCTCGCTGCCGTACGCCTCGACCCTCTGCGGCGCCTGCTACGACGTGTGCCCCGTGAAGATCAACATTCCGGAGATCCTGGTCCACCTGCGCCAGCAGGCCCCGCACCCGCCAGCCGAACGGGCCGCCATGCGCGTCCTGTCCTGGGTGATGCGCAGCCCTCGACGCTGGGCCACCGCCCTGCGCCTGGCCCGGGCCGGCGCGGGGCCGCTCGGGGCGTACCGTGAACGGCGCACCGGCGCCCGGACGCTGCGGCGACTGCCCTGGCCCGCCTCGGCGTGGACCCGGTCGCGAGACCTGCCGCTGCCCGCGCCACAGACCTTCCGGGAATGGTGGGGAAAGCAGTGAGCGCACGCGACGAGATCCTGGCGCGGCTGCGGACGGCCCTGGCCGACAGCCCGCCGCCGGTGGAGGTGCCCCGCCGATACCGCCGAGTCGACGACCGCCCCGACCTGATCGGAACCCTGGTCGACCGCCTGGAGGACTACCGCGCGGTCGTCCACCACGGCATCGACGCCCTGCCCCGGCTGCTCAGCGAGATCGACCGGCTCGCCGTCCCCACCGACGTCCCCGCCCACTGGCTGGCCGGCTACGCCGGGCAGCTGCACCGCGACGCGCCCCCGCTGTCGCCGGCCGCGCTCGACGACCTGGACGCCGTCCTGACCGGCTGCGCCGTCGCGGTCGCCGACACGGGCACCATCATCCTCGACGCCGGCCCGGCACAGGGGCGACGCGCGCTCACCCTGGTGCCCGACCGGCACATCTGCGTCGTCCGCACCGACCAGGTCGTCGGCCTGCTGCCGCAGGCGCTGACCCGACTGGACCCGCGCGCGCCGCAGACCTGGATCTCCGGCCCGTCCGCGACCAGCGACATCGAGCTCAACCGCGTCGAGGGAGTGCACGGCCCACGCCGGCTGGAGATCGTCCTGGTCGGCCCCGACGACGGAGTCGTCCTTGTCGGCCCCGACGACGGAGTCGTCCTTGTCGGCTCCGACGAAGTCGTCCCAGGCGGCCCGGCGGGCAGCTCAGGCGCCTGACGACGACACCTGCTCGCCACTGCGGCTCTCGCCCGGGTCGGCCGTCGCGTGCAGCGGAGTGCCGCGCACGTTGAGCAGCATGACGATGCCCACGCCGACCACCAGGGCGATGTCGGCGACGTTGCCGACGAAGAACCCGGCGTAGTCGATGAAGTCCACCACGTGCCCGCGGGCGAACCCCGGCTCCCGGAAGAGGCGGTCCAGCAGGTGCGTCGCCGCGCCGCCGAGCACCAGGCCCAACGCCACCGCCCAGGCACGCGAGGTGACCCGCCGCGCCACGACCGTCACCGCGACCACCGCCGCCGCCGCGAACACCGCGAAGATCCAGGTGTACGCGGAGCCGATCGAGAAGGCGGCACCAGGGTTGTACACGAGTCGCAGTTGCAGCAGGTCACCGAGGATCGAGATGGTCTGCCCGTCGGAGAGCGTGGACTCGGCCCAGTACTTGGTGAGCTGATCCGCGGCGAGCACCACAGCAGCGATCAACACGACAGCGCGGAACATCCGGGAACCCTAGCCGGTCACCGGTGACCGTCACCACCGACGGATGGCGGCTGGCAGCAGTGCCCGGCGGAAGCGACACGGGCGACGGCTCGCGGTCATGTCGCGGCCCGCCGTCGCCGCAGTCGCCACGACAGCAGCAGCGCGCCAACGACGACCAGCACGGCAGCACCGCCGAGGGCGGCGAGCCGGACGGTGGCGCTGCCTCCACTGTTGGAGCTGCGTCCACTGGTGGAACTGCCCGCCGCCGGCGCGCCGTCGAGGGCCCAGTCGTGGGAGTCCTCACCCGCGCCGTATTCCGCGCGTTGTCCGGTGGGGCCGGTGGCCGTCGCACGGTACGCGGGGTTGAGGTCGGTGAGCGTCCGCACCGCGACGGTGACCGTGTCGACCGGCCCGGGGCAGGTGTAGTCGACGGTGGCGCCGGCCCTCGCCAGCGCCTTCGACTCGGCGACCACGCCGAGGCAGCGACGCCCGCCGTCGGCCACCGTGATCCGCTCGAGCAGGTACGCGGAGAACCGCTCGGACGATGCGAGCACCGCGGGATCGGTCGTGCGGTAGTCGACGGCACCGTCGAGCAGGACGCGGTCCGGCGGTAGCAGGCCGAGCGAGACGCCGAGTAGCGTCAGGTCGTCCGGGCCGCCGACGCGCCACCGCACCCGTACGACCTCCGGCCGCTGGTCGTCGCGCGCGATGGACACGGTCTGCGGGTCGCCGGACGGGTGCGCCACCGCCAGCGGCGGCAGGGCCGTGACGGACGCGGTGACGGCGAGCGCCGCCAGTGGGAGGACGGTCACCGCGCTTCGTCGACGACGTCGGTGCAGGGACACGAAGCGCTCCGGGATCGCGGCGGCAGGAATCGCGCCCACACTGCCGTAGGCGCGAGAACGTGCAGCTCCGGATGGGTGTTCGGCACCAGACCGCAACGTGAACAGCTGTTGATCAACCACCTGATGCCGGCAAGTGGTAATTGCCAAGAGTGGCAACTGTGTCACCGTGACGATCAACGGTTCCGGCGCTGCGCCCACCCGACCAACGATTCCTCCCCACACCAGAGGAGCCCTCTGTGGCCCGGATGCGTCCGACCTTCCGACGCCTCGTGGCGTCGACCGCGGCGGCAGGGATGCTCGTCGACGCCGTCCGGTACGCCGTTCCGGTCGCCCTACGGACCCGCGTCGCCGCCCTCTTCCAGAGCCCGCGCGCCGCCGCCGATCCTCGCCTGAGCCTCACCGATCTGATCGCCGAACCGCTGCGCGCCACCCGGACGCCCGAGTCGGCGGTCCGGGAACGGGTTGCCGAACTCGCCGACCTCGTCGGTCTCACAGCGGATCTGCGCAGCCGGCGTCCCCACGCGGTGTCCGACGGGCAACTGCAACGCGCCTGCCTCGCGCGGGCCCTCGTACACCGCCCCGACTACTTGCTCTGCGACGAGGCCACCGCGATGCTCGACGCCTCGACCCAGGCGCACGTCGCCGCCGTCATCCGCGACTACCAGCGGACCCAGCAGGCCGGGGTTCTGGTCATCACCCACGACCAGACCCTGCTGGACCGCTGGAGCGACCGGATCGTCGACCTGGCTGGCACAGTGGGGGCACGCGCCTGACCCTCGGTGCGGTGGTTGCGAATGCCGGGGCAACGGGCGATCGGCATCGGAGGTCCGCGTCCGCCACTCGGGCGCGGCAGCGTCAGCCGACGTCGAGGGGCACCCGCCGAGCGCGGGGGTCCGGACGGCCGGCGAGGATGGCGGCGAGGATCTCCGCGCCGTCGACGACCCTCGGGCCGGGGCGGTTGAAGTAGGCAGGCCCGTCGACCACCCACACCTGCCCCTGACGGACCGCGGGCAGGTCCGCCCAAGCGGGTTGCGCGGTCGCCACGGACAACTCGTCGACGGTTCGCTCAGGCGTGAACCCGCACGGCCCGAACACCACCACCTCGGGCGCCAGGTCCGCGACCACCGACCACAGCTGCGGGATGCTGTGCGCGCCCGGCCCGAGCAGCAGAGACCGCCCGCCCGCGTAGGTGATCTGCTCCGGCACCCAGTGCCCGCCAGGCATCAACGGGTCAAGCCACTCGACGAACAGCACCGTCGGCGCGCCGGCCACCGGCCCCGGCAACGCGGCGAGGCGACGCTCGGCGTCGGCTCGGATCTCCGCCGCCCTGCCTCCGGTGCCGGTCAGCGCGGCCACGGCATCGACAGTGTCCAGGATCCCGCCGATGGTCCTCGCCTCCAGGGACATCACCCTGGTGTCGAGATCGATCAGACCAACCGCGTCGTTGACCCGCTGGTAGGAGACCGCACACACGTCGCACAGATCCTGGGTCAGAATCAGATCCGGCTTCAACCCCTCCAGCATGGCGACGTCGAGCTGGTACAACGACGATCCTCGGTGCGCGTCACCGGCGATCGCCGCCGAGATCTCCCGGCTCGTCAAGGTCTCAGGCAGGGACGTCGCGGTCACCGCCGGGATGTCGGCCAGAACCCCCGGCGGCCAGTCACACTCGTGGGTACGGCCGACCAGTTGCCCGGTCAGGCCAAGCATGGCCACGATGTCCGTGGCCGCCGGCAGCAGGGAGACGATTCGCACGCCAGCCTGCCTACCAGGCGCGACCGAGCCACGTCCACTCTCCGACAGCTCGTACACGGCCGGCCGCCGACGGGCGTTTCATCAGGCGTGGTGCTGCCACCATGGCTGTCGACAGCCTCGCGTCTGGCTTCGTTCGAGTACCTCGCCCTGTCACATCGGCTCGTCGTCTGGGCTCATAAGCACGAGTGCACACACGCGAGGAGGACACAATGCAGTTTGAAGAAGCCGCCGAGGCCGCCGACGAAGCGACGATGCGGTCGATGCTGTCCGCCGACCCTGGGCTGTGCGATCGGCACGCCGACCTGGTTACGCGGATGGCCGAGGCGCGCAACTGGTCAACGGTCCGGCTGCTCATCGAACTTGGCTTCGGCGTCAACGGTGTCACCGCCGCCGGCGCCAGCGCCTTGCACTATGCGGCGGCAGCGGGTGAGCTGTCGATCGTGCGCCTGCTGGTCGAGCACGGTGCCGACCACACCGCCCGCGAACCTGGGTTCAACGCGCAGCCGGCGGGCTGGGCGCAGTACTTCAAGAAGCGGGAAACCCAGAAATATCTCGAGTCCCTGGCCTGATGCTGCGCCGCCCGGTCACGAGGCATCAGACCCACAGCTCGTGGAAGTGGGGTTCGGCATCCACCCCATTGGTCGCTCCGCCTGGTTCAGGAGGACGGACGCGAGGCGGCGGACGCGGTCGGGGTCGCGGACAACGTCGATCCTGACGATCTTGTCGCCCGCGACAGTGAATGCCATGACAGAAAACGGCTGCCCGTCGCGGGTGATCAACGTTCCGATCGCGCCGTTGACCAGGGCGGGGCGCAGCTGGCCACCGCGTGGGGCACGCGCCTGCTTGGCCACGGCCGCCGCGCCGCGAACGACGGTCGCCGGCCTGGCGGTGCCGAAGTCGGTGCGCAGGACGACGTCGGGGTCGAGAGCCTGCACGAGGGCGTCGAAGTCACCGGTCCACGCAGCCGCGTAGAAGGCACGGACGACCTGCCGCTGGCGCGCTAGATCCGGATCGGGTGAAGGGATCTCGGCACCGTGCAGCCGGCGCCGTGCCCGGCTGGCGAGTTGTCGCGCGGCGGCCGGGGTGCGGCCCGCGATGCCGGCGATCTCCTCGAAGGGCAGGTCGAACATGTCGTGCAGCACGAACGCCAACCGCTCAGCAGGAGTGAGCTGGTCGAGCACGACGAGCAGGGCCAAGCTCACCGAGTCGGCCAGCAACGCCTCCTGCTCGGGGTCGAGGTCCCCGTCCGGAATGACAACCAGGTCGGGCAGGTGCGTGGCGAACGGATCCTCCCGGCGGCGTCGGCGAGAGCGCAACATGTGCAGGCACTCCCGGGCGACGACAGTGGTCAACCACCCGCCGAGGTTGTCGATCTGATCCGCGTCGAACCGGCTCAGCCGTAGCCAGGCATCCTGAACAGCGTCGTCCGCGTCAGCCAGCGAACCGAGCATTCGATAAGCCACCGCCCGCAGCCGGGGTCGGTGCTGCTCGAAGCGCGCGGCCAACCACTCATTCTCGTCCATCGGTCACACCATCCCATCGCCAAGGCTCACAGAGATGAACCCTCAGGCACAGCGAACGTGACACCGCCAAACCCGGGAAGCGGCCTCTAACTTGCGCAAATTGAGAGTGAGCGATGCTGGCACCGAACCAGCGACCCCTTCGGTGTGAACTCTCGGCAAGCCGGTCGGGTCGGGCTTGATGCGAGGTCAGACGGTCCGCTGAAGCGCCTCTCGGGCCGGCTTGGCTGGCACGGTTGCTGTACTTCGGTGCTGTACTGCTGGCATCAGACAAGGCGCTGTATCCGGACCTTGGGGCGCTCGTTCCTGAGATGTCCGTACTTGTGCTGGCGGACCTGCTCGTCCCAGACCTCCTGGTCGTAGTCCGGGTCCGGCGGGATCCACTTGTGGGAGCCGTCGCTGTAGTGGAACTTCTCGTCACCCGGCCGCAGGATGCTCATCGGGTCCAACCGAGGAAGCGGTAATGCAGGTGGCCGGCGGGAACGTGGGCCAGGTCCTGGGCGGCGTTGACGAGCTGGGCGGCCAGGTAGAGGGCGAGTGACACTGGGGCTCGGTCATACTCGGCTCGCAACTCTTGGCGCCGGGTCTGGCATGGCCACTCCCCCGCACAGCCGCCGCACGTCCAGGCCGGCTTGATCGGGTGGTGAGTTGTCACTGCGGGCCGTCCTGGCTGGGCCAGTGGCCGCGGTTGATCGGGATGCGGTGGCGGCTTCGGCATGGCAGCTCGCCTCCGCAGCGGCAGATGCGCCGCCAGTGTCGCCAGGACCAGACCGGCTGGTGACGGCGAGCCAGAGTCAGCGCCACCGCCAGCACGTACTCGTCGTACGAGACTCGCTTCACCGGCTCGCCTCGGCCGCCTGCGCCAGGGTCCACCCTGCCCTTGTCGAAGGGAGCACTGCCGTCTCCTTGATCCGGAGCAATCTGGAGGCGTGGATGCCCGAACGCGGGGGACGCGCCGAACATCCACGCCGACGAGGACGGCCCACAGCGCCAACCGAGGGAATCGACCTCCTCGGCAACCTCCCATAGGTACCGTTGGGTAGTCAAGGGCTGACGTAGGTGGTCTACTCGTGTTGCCAACCGAGGAGAACCACGTGCCACCGCGTTACCGCTACGAGCAGATTGCCGACGACCTCGCCGAACGCATCGCGTCAGGCGAGTTCCAGCCCGGCTCCAAGCTGCCCAGCCGGCGAGAGCTGATCGAGCACTACGGGGTCACCGAGCCGGTAATCGACCGTGCCATGCAGGTACTACGGATCAAAGGGATGACCGAAACGCTACCCGGCGTTGGCGTCTTCGTCGCTGAATAGATCTCTCGCAGAGCCGGCCGCCACGCCCGCGACATCTCGCTTACAAGCTCTGTTCATCTCGTCCAGCGGTGTCCGTCTGCGTCTGTGACGTCGGGCGACTGCCCGCGCCCGGTCACTGCCGGCTGTCCTCGTCCGGGGCGGTTGCTGTCGCCGTTGCTGTCGACAGCACCAGGACGACCGCCTAGGAGCAGAGGAGTCAGGGAGGGCTCTCTTCCTGCCCGGCCTCCAATCGGTCTGCCCGACTGTGAAGCTCCGCAGCTATGGCGTCCCAGTCGGGACCGAAAGCATGTAGATCGCTGGCCGCCACACGCAACAGTTCGACATCCTCCGGCCGTTGAAGGCAGGCCAGCCGGAACGCGAGGTTTCGCGCCCAGACCGGAAGACCTATCCAGTCCTCCTCCAGCGTCACCTCCAGCATCGCCACGATCTCGTCAGCCGATGCGAAGGTCACCACCTCGACATACGCACTGGCAACTCTCTCGCTGTACTCCCGACCGGCGAGCAACCGGGCCAACTCAAGCAGCGACATGCACTCCGGTGCGAAGGGCTCGGCGGCAGGGGACTTCTCGGGCCGAGCCCTAGTACCCCTATCCAGCAACGCCCGCAGCCAACCCGTCCTATTCACGACTTAGAAGCTAACCCTCCCCGCCTGGCGAACCCGTCACGGCGGACGCCCGGCGGCGGCTGGACGCAGGTGAGTTGAAGCGGAACTTAGACTCCCTCTCGCCTGACCTGCTGCGGCCTGGTCGACGCGCTGGTCACGTTCGCTCCTGAACTCACGGCGTTGATGGCTGGTTGCCGACGTTTCACGCTGTCTTGTGCCCCGTGTGTACCCCCGAGGACTCCTTGACCCCCAGGCAACAACCAAGCCACTCTCACCAGCTGTTACACATCATTGAGCTGACTCCGAACGTCCCCCGAAGTCCGTAGTTGTCCACCAGCGTACGACCTGGTCGTCACCCAGTTAGTCACTCGTTAGAGCCGGGGCTGCGCAAGTTGCTGCAATCAGCCCGCATCATTCGAACCAAACCTTAAACGCTGATTTTCTACCTTGATCTCGGCCGCTCGCCGCTGCGAAGGCAGCGCCTCCTCCTCCCGCCCCAGAGCCACCAACGTGAGCGCCAGGTTGTCCAACCGGATCGCGATGGATGGGTGGCCTGCCGGTAACGCCGCCTCGCTGATCTCCAACGCCCGCCGCTGCAACGGCAGCGCCTCCTCCTCCCGCCCCAGAGCCACCAACGTGAACGCCAGGTTGTTCAACTGGGTCGCGATGGATGGGTGGCCTGCCGGTAACGCCGCCTCGCTGATCTCCAACGCCCGCCGTTGCAACGGCAGCGCCTCTTCCTCCCGCCCCAGAGCCCTCAACGTGTGCGCCAGGTTGTTCAACTGGGTCGCGGTGTCGGGGTGTCCTGCCGGTAACGCCGCCTCGCTGATCTCCAACGCCCGCCGCTGCAACGGCAGCGCCTCCTCCTCCCGCCCCAGAGCCACCAACGTGAGCGCCAGGTTGTCCAACCGGGTCGCGGTGTCGGGGTGGCCTGCGGGCAACGCCGCCTCGCTGATCTCCAACGCCCGCCGTTGCAACGGCAGCGCCTCCTCCTCCCGCCCCAGAGCCCCCAACGTGTGCGCCAGGTTGTTCAACCGGGTCGCGATGTCGGGGTGGCCTGCCGGCAGCGCCGCCTCGCTGATCTCCAACGCCCGCCGTTGCAACGGCAGCGTTTCCTCCGCCCGCCCCAGAGCCCTCAACGTGTGCGCCAGGTTGTTCAACTGGGTCGCGATGTCGGGGTGGCCTGCCGGCAGCGCCGCCTCGCTGATCTCCAACGCCCGCCGCCGCAACGGCAGCGCCTCCTCCGACCGCCCCAGAACCCCCAACGCGTGCGCCAGGTTGTTCAACCGGGTCGCGATGTCGGGGTGTCCTGCCGGTAACGCCGCCTCGCTGATCTCCAACGCCCGCCACCGCAACGGCAGCGCCTCCTCCGCCCGCCCCAGAGCCCCCAACGTGTACGCCAGGTTGTTCAACCGGGTCGCGATGGCGGGGTGTCCTGCCGGCAACGCCGCCTCGCTGATCTCCAACGCCCGCCGCCGCAACGGCAGCGCCTCCTCCGACCGCCCCAGAACCCCCAACGTGCCCGCCAAGTTGTCCAACCGGGTCGCGATGTCGGGGTGGCCTGCCGGCAACGCCGCCTCGCTGATCTCCAAAGCCCGCTTTTCAGCCTGTAGAGCCTGGCCGTACCTGGCCTGCGTGTAGTGATACAACCCAATCTGGCCCAGCAGGTACGCGAAGGTCAGATCCACGCTGTCCTCAGGCTTGTGTTGGACGAACTCTTCGACGTGTGGGGCGAATGCCCTCCACTGCGGCCAGGTGTCTACGTCCTCTGATGGGTTGCCGGGTGGACGGGCTTGGTCGAGCAGAGCCAACGCGCGGCCAAGGACTTGCTGCCACAACGACTCGGGTAGCTCGCTGCGCTCGTCGCGGTAGTCACCCTCGGCCTGTATCTGCGCCTGGCTGCGGACCACCGTCTGAAGAAGTCGATGAGTACTGACTGTCGTTTGCGTAAGCGTGACCAGGTTGTACGACGCCAACGCCGACAGCGCCTCGTCAACAGCACCGTACTGTTCTGCATATCCGGCCAAGACTGAGCGTGGCACGTCGTCAGGTGCGTAGCACGACAAGATCCGCAGCAGGTCGATCGCTGCCGGCCGGATTTCGCGCAGCCGGTCGAGGGTAAGGAGCCACACCTGGGCGACCGCCCGTTCCGCCTGGTCCCCCTCCGCGATCGTGTTCAGCACCTCGGCAGGCTGGGCACGCAGCCGATCCAGATAGACCGACGCCGGCAGGCGGGTCTGCCTCAGATAGCCGGCTGCCTGCTGCAACGCCAACGGCAGATAGCCCAACTCGTCGGCCAACACCGCCCCCGCCAACAGATCCTGCTGATCCCCACGCTCCAGCAACAGCCGCACCGCGGACTCACGATCCAGCATGTCCAGCCGCAGACACCCGTCGACCAGCGTCTCCCAATTCACATCACGCCGCGTCGTGATCAAAAGGTGCCCGGTGTCCAACTGCGCCAACAGCGGCTCGACATCCGAACGCTGCTCCACGTTGTCCAACACCAGCAACCAACCCGACTGGTTCTGCAACCAGCCGACCGCCCACCCCGCCGCCTCCGCTGCCGTCGCCGTCAACACCAACTCCGGGTTCAACCGCGCCGTCAACGCCGCCAAACCGCTCTCGATCGCCGCCGGGCTGTCAGCAGTCACCCACCACCGCACCAGATACCGCTCACGCCACCGGTGCGCGTACTGCAACGCCAACTCGGTCTTACCCACCCCACCCAAGCCATGCACCGCCTGACAAATCACCCCGCTACCGGCGGACATCACCTCCTCCAACTCAGCGAACTCATCCTGACGGCCCACAAACAACCGGATCGGCGGCTTGGGCAGGTTGTGCAACCGCTTCCCCGTATCGGGTGCCGTCGACGCCCGATGCAGCTCGATCCGCCGCGCATCGACCCTCGCGTCATCCCCCGTGATCGCAAACCCGCTGATCTCACTCGCCGCGACCGACCGGCCGCCCTCAGCGCTCGCCCCACCAGGGCCGACAGCATCCCGATCGGTCATCGGGTCACCTGGCCGCCATCCCCGGTGATCACCACCCCACTGATCGTCTGCCCGGCGACAGACCGCTCACCCGACGCTGTAATCGTCACCCCCGCCGAAGCCAGCATCTGCGACAACTCGGCAGCCAACTGCGCATCGGCGGCCACCGCCTTACGGATCTGCAACCGCAACGCCGCCAACCGATCCTCATCAGCCGGGTCCTCGGCCACATCCATCACCGCTGCCTCCACCATCGGCGCTGATTCCTCCCGTCCCAGCAACCGACGCAACAGCCGCCCACCCAGACCGACCGTCGCGTCCGCCGCCACCTCCTGCACCCGCGCCACCACACCCGCCCCATACGCTCCGGCAGCCGCCGCCACGTACGGCACCACCGCACCCGCCAAGGAAGTCACATTCGGATCCATAACCCTCACCCTCCGAGCCAGCCATCAGCGACATCGATCAGTACCACACCCATGCACACACCGTCACATCCCCCAAGGCCAAACGCAGGCACAACCACACCCACCCGCCATCCCGTCTGCCGTCGACCCGCCTACCTGGGAGCGGGCCTCCGCCCGGCCCGCCACGTCAAGACGGCCTTGACGCGTATACGAACGCTGGCGGGTCGGGCGGTGGTCTGCTCGGCTTGCCCGGGTCGACGGCAGGCGGGATGGCCTACCGCAACCACCCACGGCCCTGCACCCGCCGACGGCCCACTCCCATCCCAGAGCAAGAGCGCCCCCGCCGGAGGCGCAGTAACCGCAACCCGCTACCCGGCCGCCAGTTCGCCGACGCGGCCGGCGTGCGCTGCACTACGCCGCGCGGGCTCGTGGCCGCGCGGCCCGGCCGGCTGGCGGCCCACCACCACCCGTTCAAACGCCTCCTGTCGTCATGCGGCGGCCCCTTGGGCTACCCGCTTCCGCGCCAGCCGCCGGGCGTGTTAGGCGGCCGGAGTCGGAGCGCTAGCGGAGCGACGGACGCGCGCCCAGGCGGCGGCGCGTGCGGCCCGTTGCGGGCCGCCTTGATCGATGTAAGGAAAGTTCTCCCAGTCGGCCGGCGGCTGGCCGGGCCTCGCCCTGCAAAGATGACGGCATGGACCGCTTCGAAGGCCGGTGCTGGCTGGACTGGTGGGCGAACTCCTCCACCCTGCTTGGCAGCGTCGAGGTGGACGTCGTAATTGCCGCCGTCACCGGCCGCTGGGAGGCCGACGGTCGCCTGGTCAGCGAGAGCGACGAGGACCCAGAGGCTTTTGCATTCCTGTGCGAACTCGACCCCGTCTTCACGCTGCGATTCGAAGACGAAGGCGTTGTCGCCGTGACCGCCCAACCCACGGATGGGCATCGCCGCTTCAGCCTCACCGAGTACACCGGTCCGGTCCAGCGATCGGTCGTCAACCGCATCGCTCTGTAGGCACCGCCGGACCTAATTGGCTCGATAGCAGTTTCACGGCACGTTGACGTGTCGGTACCCGGTGCTAGTCTGACCTTCGTCGAGCACACTAGCGCGGCCTTCCCGCCGGATCGCTGGACTCGACGTCGGAGATGCTGAGCGGCCTTCCTGCCGCTGATGCGGGCCACGTCCCGCTGGCTCTCGATCGCACCGGCCCCCATGCCGGTCCTCTGAATCCGCTGAGTGGCCTAGCACGGCCTTTCCTGCCGTCCATGATGGTCTCGGATTCGCACCTCTCCACGGGTAGGGCGAGCCTGCGGCAACCCGCCGGATGCCGATATTCCAGGCTCCCCACCCCTGCCGGTTCATTCATCAGGTTTATGAGCGTGAAAGGACATGACCCATCGGCGGGAAGTGGCACGACCACGCTTCCGCCCTCCGGCGTCAGCCGCCCTCTCGGCGGTGCCAGGAGACACGACGAACACCACCAGCGGACCTACGTCCACGGCTGGTGGTGCTTCGTCTCCCGTCCCTGCCACCCCTTGAAGAGGAGACAGTCGTGTCCACCCCGCTCACCATCTACCGCCCCGATCTCGCCGTCGGCCGTGACGCGCAGGTCCTACACCGCGCCGCTACGCCGGAGTTCTGTGGCTGGCTGGAGCACACCCGCCCCGCCGGCGGCTGTGCTCGCCCTGTGCGCCTCACGGGCACCATCGCCGCCGTCGACCGGAACACCGGCCGCATCACTGGAGAGCTGCACACCGACCAACTGCCCGACCGCACGCTCTACAAGGCGTGCGGCAACCGCCGCGAGTCGCAGTGCCCGGACTGCGCCTGGGTCTACCAGGGCGACGCCTACCAAGTCGTCTGTCGCGGCCTGACCGGCGGCAAGGGCGTCCCCGACTCGGTCAGCCAGCACCCGGTCGTCTTCGCCACCTTCACCGCCCCGTCCTTCGGCCCGGTCCACCACCGGCACGTCCCCCGCCACACCTGCCGCCACCGGCAGCGCTGCGACTGCCGACCGGCCCCCTGCCGTGCCCGCAGCACCGTCGGCACCTGCCCGCACGGCCAGCCCGTAGCGTGCTTCGCTCGCCACGACGCCGACGATCCGCGGCTCGGACAGCCGTTGTGCCTCGATTGCTACGACCACGCCCACCAAGTGGTCTGGAACTACTTTTCTGGCGAGCTGTGGCGGCGCACCAAGCAGGCCATCGAACGTCACCTCGCCGCACTCTGCCGCCGACGTGGCATCCCGCTCGTCCGGGTCGTCACGGCCTCCGGCAAGGTCCGCTGGGTGCCGCCCGTGCGCGTCTCCCACGGCAAGGTCGCCGAAATGCAACGCCGCGCCGCTGTGCACTTCCACGTCCTACTGCGCCCCGACGGCGTCGACCCCGACGACCCGGACGCCCTCGTGCCGCCACCGGCCGGCATCACCGTCGACGACCTGGAGGCCGCCGTCCACGCCGCCGCCCGGCAGATCACCGTCACCACGCCAGCACACCCCGACCGCCCGCAAGGGTGGCTGATCACCTGGGGCGAGCAGGTCGACGTCCGCCACATCAACAGCAGCGACGGCGAGCTGACCGACGGCAAGGTCGCCGCCTACCTCGCCAAGTACGCCACCAAGGCCACCGAAGCCACGGGCCACTCCTTCACCCGCCTCACCCCCGACACCATCGACGACTACGCCGACCCGGAAGGCGACCACCTCGCCCGCCTCATCGACGCCTGCTGGCACCTCGGCCGGGCCACCCACACCGACACCAGCAGCGGCGCCGCAACCGCCGACGACCGTCAAGACAGCCTTGACGCCAAACCGAACGCCTACTCCGGGCTGCGCCGGTGGGCTCACGTGCTCGGCTTCGGCGGCCATTTCCTCACCAAAGCCCGCCGCTACTCCGTCACCTTCGCCCTGCTCCGCGACACCCGCGCCACCTACCGACGCGAAGAAGACGACGAGCCAGCCGACAGCATCACCGTCGGCACCCTGACCTACATAGGGTCCGGCTGGCTCACCGAAGGTGACGCCCTGCTCGCCAACACCGCCGCGAGGCAGCGACGCGAGAGCAGACGCATCGGCCGAGAAGAACTCGCTCATGAGGCGTGGCTGGGGGCGGCGGCATGAGCCGAGACCTCACCCCGCGCTGGTACTCGCCCGCTGAGGTCGCCGTCCTGCTCGGCTTCGGCATCTCCAAGGTCAAGATGAAGATCGCCACCGGCGAGCTGCGCTCCATCAAGGACGGCAAGTACCGCCGCATCCTCCCCGAATGGGTCGACGACTACATCCGCGAACAGGTCGATCGCCAGGAGGCCGCTTGATGCCCGGACGCACCCGAGCCAACGGCGAAGGCTCCATCTTCCCGTACCGCAACGGCTTCGCCGCCTACGTCTGGGTCACCAAGCCCGACGGCGGACGCACCCGCAAGTACGTCTACGGCAAGACCCGTGAAGCGGTGCATGACAAGTGGATCAAACTGCACCAGCAGGCGAAGCAGGGACCGGTGGCGACCAGCGTCCCGACGGTCGGCAGCTTCCTCACCTACTGGCTGGCCGAAATCATCCAGCCGAACCGGGCACCGTTGACCTACGCGACCTACGAGACGTTCGTCCGCCGCTACATCTCCCCCGGCCTCGGCGCGAAGCGGCTCGACCGGCTCCAGTCACGCGACGTGCAGACCTGGATCAACAAGGTGGCCCGCACCTGCCAGTGCTGCAACCAGGGCAAAGACGCCGCCCGCCCGAAGCACAAACGGCGCTGCTGCGCGGTCGGCCGCTGCTGCCAGGCCGTCCCGTCGACCCGCACTGTCAGCGACATCCGGGCCGCGCTGCGGGCCGCCCTTACCCACGCCCAGACCGAGGACCTCATCGCCAAGAACCCGGCCGTGCCGGTCACCCTGGCCACCGTCCGCCGGCGGCGGGGCAAGTCCTGGTCGAGCGACGAGGCGCGGAAGTTCCTCGAATCGGCCCGCGCCGACGAGGACCCGCTCTACGCCGCCTACACCTTGGTCCTCGTCACCGGCCTCCGCAAGGGCGAGGCCCTCGGACTGACATGGGAGGACGTCGACCTCGACGCCGGAGAGCTGACCATCGGTCGCCAACTCCAACGCGTACGCGGGCAGCTCCTACACCGCGACACCAAGACCCAGGCGTCCGACGCCATCCTCCCCCTGCCCGACATCTGCCTGACCGCCCTCAAGCTCAGGCAGCAACAACGCGACGAGGCTGAGGCAGCCGCCGGCAAGGCGTGGCACGAGTCCGGACTCGTCTTCACCACCCGCTACGGCACACCCATCGAGCCGCGCAACTTCCAACGGTCGTGGCAGGCGAGGTGCGAGAAGACCAACGTCACGCTGATTACCGTCCACGACGCCCGCCGCACCTGCGCCACGCTGCTGGCCGACCTCGACGTCCACCCCAGAGTCGCCATGCAGGTGCTGAGGCACGCCCGCTTCTCCGTGACGATGGAGATCTACACGCAGGTATCAAACAAGGCGACCAGAGACGCCCTCAAGCGCCTTGGCGATTCACTCGACCACTGACGCCGTTGCTGTACTTAGCTGCTGTACGACAGCAGAAAGGCCACCTCCCGAACCCGGGAAGCGGCCTCTGACTTGCGAAAACTGAGAGTGGGCGATGCTGGTATCGAACCAGCGACCTCTTCGGTGTGAACGAACGGCTCGGCTCAACCGGCGACGTCCACGACGACCTTGCCCTCGGCGGTGCCACCGGCAACCAGGTGGTGGGCGTCCATGACCGTGTCGAGCCTGAACCTGCGCCCGTCCAGCCGGGGGCGCAGCGCGCCGGCATCGGCCAGCGTCGCGATCTCGCGCAGGATGACGCCGTGGTGTTCGCGGCCCCGCCCGGTGAGCATCGGCAGCAAGGTGAACACGCCGGAGTAGGTCGCGCCACGGAACGACAGCGGAGCGAGCGAGTGTGAGCCCCAGCCCAGCGCGCTGACGACGTGCCCGTGGTAGGTGCGTACCGCCGCGAACGAGGCGTCGAGCGTCGCGCCACCGACGTTGTCCACCACGATGTCGAACCCCTCGCCGCCGGTGTACCTCTCGACGTACTCCTCGACGTTGCTCGCGGTGTAGTCGATCGGCACGGCGCCCAGGCTCTCGATTACCCGCATGCTCGCCGGCCCGCCCGTGGCGTACGCCTCGGCGCCTCGGGCCTGGGCGAGTTGCACGCCCACGTATCCGACACCGCCGGCACCGCCGTGCACCAGCACCTTCTGCCCGGCGTGGACCCCGGCCCGGTCGACGAGCCCCTCCCAGGAGGTGATCGCCGCCAGGGGCAACGCGGCAGCCTCCCGCATCGAGAGGGTGTTCGGCTTGCGGGCCAGCAGCCGGGCGTCCACGGCGGCGTACTCGGCCAGCGAGCCCTGGAGGTCGCCGACGCCCCCGCACAGCCCGTACACCTCGTCTCCCGGCTCGAAGCTGGTCACCTCCGCGCCGACCGCCGCGACGACACCGGCAAGGTCCAGGCCGAGCACCGCGGGCGGGTGGACGCGTGCGTGCGCGGCCTTCCCTGCCTGGATCTTCGTGTCGAGTGGGTTGACCCCGCTGGCGACGATCCGCACCAGCACCTGCCCCGCCTCGGGAATCGGTTGATCGATCTCCTCGATCGTCAGCGGAACGTCGAACTCCCGCAGCACCGCAGCACGCATGGCATTCCCACACTCTCCGTGGTCGAGACGTCACGTGGACGCTATCCGACCGGATTGTCGGGCGGACGGCTTCCTCGGTGACCCGCACCGGCGACCGTCGGAACTTTCGGCCGACCCGGCCGACCACCCGGATACCAGCGGTCAGGGCTGGTCAGCTTTTGCCGACTGAGGAAAAAGATCGTGACCTCTTGTAAAAAGTCTCGGCACAGTGAGGATATTCAGATGCGTCGTCACCCTCAGATTCCTGGGCGGATGGTCTCGGGCCTCCTCGCGCTCCTCCTCGCCTCGGCGGTCGCTCTGCTCGCCCCCGCTCAGCCCGCCGCAGCTCATGGGACCCTCGCCGAGTCCGCGCCAGCGGCAGGCGCCACGGTGCGCGAGCCGGTGACGTCGGTGCGGCTGTTCTTCACCGAAAAGGCCGCCGCCAACGCGTTCTTCACCATCACCGCCCCTGGCGGCACCCGGGTCGACAACGGCTGGTCGTACGGGGAACCGAAGCCGCTCGCCCAGCCGGTGCGCGAGTACTTCATGGTCAACGGGCAGTTCGAGCCACGCGAGTACACGACGGGATTCCCGGCGGTCGTGGCCGTCGCGCATCTGCCCGCCAAGGGCCAGTATTCGGTGAGCTACCTGTCGATCGCGTCCGACGGTGACGCCGTGCGGGGCACGATGACGTTCCGCTACAACGGGCCGGTGACGGCGGCGCCGAAGGGGTGGAGCCCGCCGTCGACCCAACCGGACCCGGCACTGCTGGCCGCCACCGAGCAGCACCAGGCTTCCGGGCAGGGTTCGGCGGTGCCGACCACGCCTGCCGACCCGGCGACCCCGACGGCTGCGGCGGCTCCGCCGACCGAGTCGACCGAGGAGAGCGGTCCCGGGGCTCTGGCCTGGGCCGGCTGGGCGGCGGCCGCGGCGGCCGGGGCGGTGGCCGGGTTCGTCGTCTGGCGTCGCCGATCCGCCGGCACACTCACCGGCCGGGGCCGTACCTCGGCGGTGACCTCCGGTCGACGCGGCGGTGGCGCCCGTACCACGAACAGGGCCGGCACTGGCAAGACCGTCGGCGGTAAGCCCGCCGGGGGAAAGGTCGTCGGGGGCAAGGTCGTCGGGGGCAAGGTCGGCGCGGCGACCGGCGTCGTCGCGCGTACCGCGAGCGACAATCGGCGGCCCGCCACCGTGCCGGCGGCGCGCAAGGGCAACACGGTCGTCACGGCCCGCACGGGCGATGCTGTCGATCCGACGCCTACCGATCAGGTGACCAAGGCCCTCGCCAGCACGGACGGCGAGCCGACGGTCGACCCCGGACCACGGCCCGACACGGACCTCGCCGCCGCGACGCCTGGGTCCCGGCTGAGCAACACCCACCTGGCGCTGTTCGTCGGTGGTCTGGTGGTGGCCCTGCTGGCCGGGTTCGGTTTGGCCCGTATCGGCACCGCCGACGAGAGTCGTCCGACGACCGGCAACTCACGACCGTCAGCCGGTGGACCGCCCGACTCGGGCCAGGTGGGCTCCGCGACCGACGGCCACCAACACCCGGCCGGAACGGGGCCGCACACGCATCGGGGTGACGACGCGACGGGCGCGACGCTGGCGACCGGGACGACGGTCAGCGCCGGTGGGTACACCCTGCAACCACTGGAGCGGTCCCAACCGCCCGGTGTACGCGCCGACTACCGGTTCCGCATCGTCGGAACCGACCGGCAGCCGGCAACGACCTTCGCGGTCGTCCACGACAAGCCGTTGCACCTGATCGTGGTGGGTCGCGACCTGACCGGCTACCAGCACCTGCACCCGACGATGGCACCCGACGGCACCTGGAGCGTTCCCCTGACGCTGGCCCGGCCCGGTGGCTACCGCGTCTTCGCCGACTTCTCCGTCACGGCGGCCGACGGCACGCAGCGGCCTCTCGTGCTGGGCGTCGACCACATCGTGCCCGGCGCGCACACCCCGACCGCACTGCCGCCCGCTCAGACGCAGGCGACGGCTGGTCCGTACGCGGTGTCGATGACCGGCACCCCGACGGTGGGGGTGACGGCACCGATCCACTTCCAGGTCAGCGCCGACCCGACCATACCCGCCCAGTTGGAGCGATACCTGGGCGCGTACGGGCACCTCGTCGTTGTTCGTGAGGGTGACCTCGGCTACGTGCACGTCCACCCCGAGGAGGAGCTGGTCGACGGGACTGTCAAGTTCTGGCTGACCGCGCCGAGTTCAGGCCGGTACCGGGCCTTCTTCGACTTCCAGGTCGCCGGCAAGGTGCACACCGGGGAGTTCACGATCAACGTTCCCTGAGTCCGGAACTTTCTCCGAGCTGCGGCCGACCAACCTCCCAGCAGCAACCATCGGAGGAAGAACACATGCGCACCACCAGCCCAAACGCTTCACGCCGTCGCTCGGCCGCCATCCTCGCCGCCGCGATCCTGACGGTGGGCGTCGCCGGTTGCGGCTCGTCCGACTCTCCGTCGACCGCGCAGGCAGGCCCGCCCGCGTCGACTTCGGCCAACCCGGACGCTGGTGTGATCGGCATTCGTGACCCGTGGGTGAAGGCGGCCGACAAGGGCATGACGGCGGCCTTCGGGACCCTGGTCAACGACGGCGACACCGATGTCACGGTGACCGGCGCCACGACCTCCCTGTCACCGATGGAGCTGCACGAGATGACCATGAAGGACGGCAAGATGGTCATGCAGCAGAAGCAGGGCGGCATCGTGATCAAGGCCAGGAGCACGCACGCGTTGGAGCCCGGCGGCGACCACCTGATGCTGATGAACCTCACCAAGCCCGTCCAGGCCGGCGACGAGTTGACCTTCACCCTGACCTTCGCGGACGGCAAGACCCAGCAGTTCCGCGCGGTGGCCAAGCCGTTCACCGGCGCGCAGGAGAGCTACGCCCCCGGGCACGGCGAGCCGATGACCGGCACGAGCGCCACGCCGGGGATGAGCATGAGCCCGGCATCGTGACGCAGACGCCGCCTGTCCGGCCGGTGAGCAGGCGTGGCCTGCTCACCGGCGGAGCCCTGGCCGCCGGCGGAGCCCTGGCCGGCGGTGCCGCGATCGCCGCTACCCGCGTGGGGAGGACCGGACCACCGTCGGCGACCGCTGCCGACACGACCCTGGCGGCGACCGTCGGCGGTTTGGTCGAGCCGTTTCACGGCGCCCGGCAGGCCGGGGTGGCCACCGAACCACAGGCGCACGCGTCGTTCGTGGCGCTCACCCTGCGGGCCGGCGTCGACCGGGCCGCGCTGGGTCGGATGTTGCGGTTGCTCACCGACGACGCCGCACGGCTCACCCAGGGCCGGCCCGCGCTGGCCGACACCGAGGCCGAACTCGGGCTGCTGCCGGCCCGGTTGACCGTGACCTTCGGCTTCGGGCCCGGCCTCTACCGGGCGGCCGGCGTCGACGACCGCCGGCCGGCATCGGTCAGCGACCTGCCGTCGTTCCGCATCGACCGGCTCCAGCCGGCCTGGTCCGGCGGTGACCTGCTGCTGCAGATCTGCGCCGACGACGCGATCTCCGTCGCGCACGCCCAGCGGGTCCTGATCAAGGACAGCCGACCGTTCGCCACCGTGCGGTGGGTTCAGCAGGGCTTCCGGCGCAGCCCCGGTGTCGAGCCGGGTGGCCACACCCAACGCAACCTGTTCGGTCAGCTCGACGGCACCGCCAATCCCCGACCGGGCACACCGCTGGACACCGCGCTCTGGGTGCCGGACGGCCCGGCGTGGCTACGCGACAGCACCACAGTGGTGGTCCGGCGGATCAGCATGAACCTGGAGACCTGGGACCTGCTCGGCCGGACCGACCGCGAACTCGCCGTCGGGCGGCGGCTCGACACCGGCGCCCCGCTCACCGGCACCGCCGAACACGAGGAACCCGACTTCGCCGCCACCGGCCCGGACGGCCTCACGGTCATTCCCGACTTCTCTCACATGACTCGCGCGCACGTCACCGACGACCGGCTGAAAATCCTGCGCCGGCCCTACAACTACGACGCTGTGCCGACAGCCGAGGGGCACGCCGACAGCGGCCTGATCTTCACCTCGTACCAGGCCGACATCGCCCGGCAGTACCTGCCGATCCAACGCCGTCTGGCCGAGCGGGACCTGCTCAACGAGTGGACCACGCCGATCGGTTCCGCCGTCTTCGCCATCCCGCCCGGATGTCCACCGGGCGGTTGGGTCGGCGAGCAGGTGCTCGGATGACCATGCCAACCGGAGTTTCGTCATGACCGTACCGTCGTCCCGGCCCACCGCCGTCCGGCTCGGTGCGGCGGTGCTCGCCGTCGTCGTGGCGGTGCTCGTCCCGGCCAGCCCGGCCTGGGCGCACAACTCGCTCCGGACGGCCACGCCCGCTCGGGACGCGACGCTGTCGAACGCACCGACCGAGGTCACGCTCGAATTCATGCAGCGACTCGACCCCGCGTTCACCACGATCGTGCTCACCGACGCCGCCAAGCGGAAGCTTCCCACCGGCGAGCCGGTGGTCACCGGGGCGACGAGCACGGTCCAGGTGACCGACACCCTGCCGAACGGGACGTACACGGTCGCCTACCGGGTCGTCTCCGTCGACGGGCACCCGGTTCAGGGGTCCTATCCGTTCACGGTGGCCGATCCCACGTCCAGCGCCGCGCCGGTTGCCAACGTCAGCGCGTCAGCGCCCGCCCCGTCCGCCGCCGGCGCAGTGGAGACCGGCGGTGGTCCGAGCGCCGGCGTACTCGTCGCGGGTGCCGCACTGGCCCTCCTCGTCCTGGCGACGGCTGGGCTGCTGTGGCGGCGGGCGGCCCGGCGCTGATCCGACCCGCGCGGTCGACTCGCCTCATCACCTCACCAAGCAAGGTCAACACGTGTCCGACACAGCACCACGGCAGTTCGCCACCGACGATCCGAGCGGCGCCCGCACCGTCGCCACCGCCTCGACAACCCCGACCGGTCCAGCCTCGTCCGCCGCCCGAGACAAGGGGTTTGCAGGATCCGGCTGGTTGTTCACGGTCGCCGCCGTCGCGTCGGGGGTCACCCTCCTGGTCCTCGGCCTGCGGGTCGGGGGTGCGCTCACGGCGGCGATTCCGGGCCTCCCCGACGCCGGGCCGATCACGACCCGGGCACTACCCGTCTTCCGGCTCCTGTCCGACGGTCTCGCCACCGTCACCGTCGGCATGCTGGTGACCGCCGCGTTCCTGCTGCCCGGCGACGGACGCAGCGTCTCGCCGCACGGCTACCTGCTCCTGCGGCGGGCCGGTGTCGCCGCCCTCGGTTGGTCGGTGACGACGCTGTCCCTGGTGGGACTGACCGCCTCGGACCTCCTCGGACAACCACTGACGACGCTCGGGCCCGCGACGGTCGTCAGCTTCGCCACCACCATCTCGCAGGGCCAGTCGCTCACGCTGCAGGCCGGCCTGGCCCTGACCGTGGCACTGCTGGCCCGGTTCGGAGTGTCCCGGGGGCTCGCCGCGACCGTCGCGGTCCTGGCCCTGGTGGCGGTGCTCCCCCCGGCCTTCACCGGGCACTCCGCTGGTGCTGGTAACCACCAGATCGCCGTCACCAGCCTGGCCCTGCACATCCTCGCCGCCGCGGTGTGGATCGGCGCGCTCGTCGCCCTGCTGGTGGTACGGCGCAGTCGGCTGCTGGCCGACGCCGCCGCTCGGTACAGTCGCCTCGCCCTGGGCTGCTTCGTCGCCGTGTCGGTCAGTGGGGCGGCCAACGCCGCCGTCCGCCTCGGGTCGGTCGAGCAGCTCTGGCACTCCCGCTACGGCTGGTTGGTTCTCGGCAAGCTCGCCGCCCTGCTGATCCTCGGCGCGCTCGGCGCGATACACCGCGCCCGCACCCTGCCGGCGTTGCGCGCCGGAGGGCGATGGGCGTTCGGCCGACTGGCCGCCGGTGAACTGGTCGTGTTCGCCGCCACCGTGGGGCTGGCGGTGGCGCTCTCGCGCAGCCCCACTCCCGTCGCCGAAGCCGGCACCGACGCCGACCCGATCACCGAACTGCTGGGCTTCCCGATGCCCGCCGCGCCCAGCGCGGGACACCTGCTCGGACAGCCACTGCCGGACATGTTCTTCCTGACCCTCTGCGTGCTCGGCATCGGCGGCTACCTGGCCGGAGTGCGCCGGATGCACGCACGCGGGCACCACTGGCCGGTCACCCGAACGGCGAGTTGGCTGAGCGGGTTGCTCCTGTTGGCGGCGGTAACCAACCTTGGTGTCGCCCGCTACGCGTACGTGCTGTTCAGCGTGCACATGGCCCAGCACATGGTGTTGTCGATGCTGGTGCCGATCCTGCTTGTCGGCGGCGCGCCGGTCACCCTCGCCCTGCGAGCCCTGCGTCGACCGACCGACCCGGGGGTACGCGGTGCCCGGGAGTGGCTGCTGATCGCGGTGCACAGCCGGCTCGCGAAGCTGCTCACGCATCCGCTCGTCGCGCTGGGCATCTACACCGCCAGCCTGTTCGGCCTGTACTTCAGCGATCTGCTCGGCGTGTTGATGCGCTCCCACCTCGGTCACCTCGCGATGCTCACCCACTTCGTGGTCGCCGGCTGTCTGCTGTTCTGGGTGCTCATCGGTGTCGACCCGGGTCGCCGCCGCCTCCCCCATCCCCTGCTGGTGGTCATCCACCTGGCGTCGATGATGGCGCACGGCTTCTTCGGCCTGGTCCTCGTGCAGACGACCACGGTCATCGCCCCCGACTGGTACCTCGCCGTACACCCCACCTGGGCGTCGTCGCTACTGGCCGACCAGAAGCTCGGCGCCGGCATCGCCTGGGCGTTCGGCGAGCTGCCGGCCGTCGTCGTCATGATCGTGTTGATTCGCCAGTGGATTCGCGCCGACCAGCGCGAACAGGGGCGCCTCGACCGGGCCGCCGACCGGGCCGACGCCACCGGCGCGGAGGACGACCTCGCCCGTTACAACGCGTTTCTCGCCGCAGCCGGACGGACCGACAGCGACCCCCGCCGCACGGCCCGGCCGGACCAGCCCTGACATCGGGAACCTGATCTTCGGGAACCGCCGGCGTCTCTCCCCCGACTACCAGTCAGGGCCGACGCGACACCTCACCGGGCGACCAGACCAGTACGGGAAAAACCCTTTCGGCTTCCCGACTCTTCCGATCGGATCACCATGTCTCTCACCGAACTGTCCGGCACGCCGACGCCGAAGCCCGCCACCACCGCCGAGAAGCCGGCCCGGCCGGCCCGGCGCACGTCACCGTTCGGCGCGCTGCTGCTGCGGCTGCACTTCTACGCCGGCATCCTCGTCGCCCCGTTCCTGGTGGTCGCCGCACTGACCGGCCTGGCCTACACCACGACACCGCAACTCGACACGATCCTCTACGGCGACCAGCTGACCGTCGCCCAGGTGGGTGACCGTCAGCTACCGCTGGCCGAGCAGGTCGGCGCCGCACGCAACGCACACCCCGACGGCAGCATCACCACCGTGCAACCCGGCGACGGCGACCAGACCACCCGGGTGACGTTCTCCCTGCCGGATCTCGGCGAGAAGCAGCACACGGTCTACGTCGACCCGTACACCGCGCAGGTCAAGGGCCAGTTGACCACCTGGTTCGGGTCAACCCCGGCTACGACCTGGTTGGACGACCTGCATCGCAACCTGCACCTGGGCGTGGTGGGCCGGCACTACTCCGAGCTGGCCGCGAGCTGGCTGTGGGTGATGGCACTCGGCGGGGTCGTCCTCTGGTGGCGTCGACGCGGGGCAGCCCGCGCCGCCGCTCGGCACCTGCTCGTGCCGGACCTGTCCACCGGTAAGGGTGTCCGCCGCACCCGAGGATGGCACGCCACCACAGGCATCTGGCTCACCGTCGGCCTGCTCTTCCTCTCCGCCACCGGGTTGACCTGGTCGCGCTATGCCGGGGCCAACTTCAGCGCCGGCCTCGACGCACTACAGGCCCGTGCACCGGAGATCTCGACCAGCCTCACCAATGTCCCTGCCGCCCCTGCCGATACTGGCGGCGGCCACGAGCACGGTGCCGCCGGGGCGGGCGGGGTGGTCGAGTCGGCGGCCTTCGACCGGGTCCTGGCGGTCGCTCGCGACGCGGGCCTTTCCGGCCCGGTCGAGATCACCCCCGCGCCGGAGCCGGGCTCAGCGTGGACCGTCACGCAGGTCGACAACACCTGGCCGGTCAACAAGGACCGCGTCGCCGTCGACCCGGCCTCCGACACGGTCACCGCCCGCAGCGACTTCGCCGACTGGCCGCTGCTGGCCCAACTGAGCGGCCTCGGCACCCAGGCCCACATGGGGATCCTCTTCGGCCTGGTCAACCAGATCCTGCTCGCCGCCCTCGCCCTCGGGCTGCTCTGCGTCATCTTCTGGGGCTACCGCATGTGGTGGCAACGCCGACCGACCCGCGCCGACCGCCGTGCGGTAGCCGGCGCCCCGCCGGCCCGCGGTGGCGTACGCGGCCTGCCGCTCTGGGCGCTGCTGATCGGCGTACCGGTGATCGTGGCGATCGGCTGGGCGCTGCCCCTGTTCGGGCTCACCCTGCTCGCCTTCCTCGTCATCGACGTCGCGCTGGGGGCGGTGTCTCGCCGCCGACGACCTGCCGCGGTTCCCACCTCCCCGGCACCCGCGGGAAGCTGATCCACCGGTCCGGCCGTCCATCAGGCGACGGACGGCCGGACGCCTCGCTCAGATCACGACCTGCTTGGTGTTCGGCAGGCTGTCCACGATCGACTTCTGCACGTTGATCGTGTCGGCGATGACCTCGTGGGGCGTGTTGGCCATCCACTGCATCACCGAGATGTCCTCGAACCGGGGATGGCGGAACATCTCCAGGAACACCAGCGGCTCGTCGCCGGTGTTCTCGATGTAGTGGCCGTACGCGAAGGGGACGTAACCCACGTCGCCGGCCTGGAAGTCGAACGTCCGGGCGGCGGCCTGCGAGGCGAAGACGCCCATCCGCCCGGTGCCGGAGATGTAGTACTGCCACTCGTCGGTGGTGGGGTGCCAGTGCAACTCGCGCAGCCCTCCCGGCTCGACCTCCACCAGGGCCGCGGCGGTGGTCACGGAGGCGGCGAAGTTGGTCGAGTCGGTGATCCGAACCGTTCCGCCGCGGAAACGCTGTGGGGTCTGCGCGAGCATCCGGTGCTTGAAGGTTCGTGGGATGTCGCCGGTCGGGCTGACCACCCGGTCCTGTTGCAGGGGTGGTGGGACGTCGCCCTGGAAGATGTACTTCTCCCGCTCGGGCAGGTTCTCCATCTGTTCCAGCGTCCAGCCGAAGTTCTTGGCCAGGACGTGTCGAGGCGTGTGTGCGAAGAAGTCGCTGAGCAGGAACGTGTTGTTCTCCGAGAACGCGCCGTCGTCGAAGACCAGCAGGAACTGCGCGCCGTCCTCCAACGCCTGGATGTTGTGCGGCACACCCTGCGGAAAGAACCACAGATCGCCCGCCTTCACGTCCTCGATGAAGTTGCGACCCTCGTGGTCGACTGCGCTGATCCGGCAGCTTCCGCTGAGCATGTACGCCCACTCCGACTGCTGGTGCCAGTGGATCTCCCGGTACGCGCCCGGCTCGAGACCGAACTGGACGCCGGACAACTGACTGGCGATCGGAAGGTCACGGCTGGTGACCTCCCGGGTCCAGCCGCCCTTCTCCACGCGGGTGTGCGCCTGGGAGAACGAGAACTTGAGGTTGGGCACCAGCCGGCTGTCGGTCGTCGGCGGAACCAGGAGGTCCGGGTTCTGCCGTTCGAGCTCGACGTTACGGCCCGCGAAGGGCGCGGCGCCCTGGTCGCCGCGCCGCGGCTCGGGATCGCTGTTCGCCATGATCGCTGTCTCCTCACTCGGGTCGGATCGGACTGGGCGCGGGAACGGATCCGCCCCGCAGCCGTAGCCGGGACGAGACCCCCAGCAGGGCACGCACTCCGGGCCAGCCGTACTGGACCGCGATCGCGACCGGAACCGCCGCCGCGATCGCCATCAGCACCAGGCGGGTCCACGCCGGAACGTGACCACCCGCCCCGGTGCCGGCATAGAGGACGAACATCAGCAGTACGACCCGGAGCCGGTGCAGACCGGGAAGTTGGGTGAGCTGAGCCATGGTTCGATCATCGGTGCCGAACACCGACCGTCGCATCACGTGATCGCGCCATTACCAGGCGTCAAATCCCGGACGGCGTTGACCATTCGGCGCAATCCCGCCGGTTCGTCGATCTGGTCGCCCGTACCGGCCGCCATGGCTAGGCTCGGTCGCAGGACGGCATTTCGACGCGCCTGGTAACAACCGGGGAGAACGCCATTGTCCGAATCACCCTTCCACGCCGGAACGCTCCCGGCCGACGACACCGCCGCCGACACCGAGCAGAGACGCCACCGGCTGTTCGGCACGGCGGACCAGCTCCGGCTCGCCGGACGCGGGATGGAGGCGCTCCACGTCCTGGCGGCGGAGGTCGCCACGAGTCGCAGCGGGGAGCGTCACCGCGCCCTCCTGCTCGGGCGCCTGGCGCAGATGGTGGCACTGGAGCAGCCCACCATCGCCCTCGCCGGTCTGCGGCAGGCGCTGAACCTCCGACTGGACGCCCGGAGCCGCGGCACCCTGCTCGCCCTGGTCGCCGCGATCGCGGCCCGCACCGGGCATCCGGACACCGATGCCCTGCTCCGCGACGCGGGCACCGCGCACGCCGCGTCGGGTGACCAGGCGTCCGCCCGCCACCTCGCCCTCGGCCGGGCCGCCCGCGCGCTCGCGCACGGTGACCTACCGGGCGCCCAGGCCGTGCTGGCGTCCCTGGACCCGGACTCCTGGGCGGCACGCGCCGACGCCCCGTCCATCCGGACGGAACGGATCCTCGTGCAGCTCGGCCTGGGCCGGCACCAGGACGCGCGGGCCGCGACCCGCCAGGCGCCCGACGAGGCCGACGTTTCGTTCACCGGGCTGACCGCGCTGGACTGTCTGCGCATGGTTGCCGTGGGAGAGCTGCCCGAGGCGGCCGCGCTGGCCGTCACGACGCTCAGCTCCGACTCGGCGGACCTCAGCAGGGAGGTGCGTGCCCTGTTGGTCGCGGTGATCGGCGAGGTCCGCTACCGCCGTGGCGAGCACGACGACGCGCGTGCCATCCTCCGCGCCTGCCTCGCCGAGGATCGATGGCCCGACCGTACGATGTGGACCTTCGCGTTCTGTGTGGCGGTTCGCGACCCCGCCCTGAGCGCGCCGGCCGGCCTTCTCACCAGGGTCGTCGCCGACCTGCACCGGTCGGTCCGGTCACTGCTGCCCGTGCCGCACTTCGGCCCCCGACTGGTACGCGCGGCGGTGGCCGCCGACGACACCCGGGCCGCCCGCCGGGTCACCGAACTGGTCGAGCTGGTGTCCACCCGCACTCCGGTGCCGCTGTGGCACGCACTGGCCGACCAGAGCCGAGGGTTGCGCGACGGTGACCCGGACGCGCTCCGGTCGGCGGTCGACCAGCTGCGCACCACCGCCGCGCGGCCGGCGCTGGCCGACGCGTTGCTCGACCTCGCGAACAGCCCCCGGGCGCGATCCGGGGAGGCGCGCGACGCCGCGCACGAGGCGGCTGCCCTCTACGCCCGGATCGGCGCCCCTGGTGACCAGGCGATCGCCGACCGGCGCTGCGCCGACCTCGCCGCCACCCCGCGCCACCGGCCGTCGCTCGACGAACAGCCACACCGGGGCATCGGCGCGCTCACGCCCGCCGAGGAGCGGGTGGCCGAGATGCTCGCCGCCGGCGCCACGAAGAAGGAGGCGGCCAGGAGCCTCTTCGTCTCCTTCCACACGGTGGACACCCAACTCCGCTCCATATACCACAAGCTGGGCATCCACAATCGGATGCAGCTGGTGCGGGCCTGGGAACGGGCCAGACGATAATCGGCCGATGACCGCGCCAGCCGACCTGACCCCGCTCGCCGAAGCCGTGGAGTGCGAGTTCATGTACTCCTACGAGTCACAGGCGCCCGGGCCCTCGTACACCGATCTCGGGATCGCGACCACCCGCGTCGGCGGCGGTGTCGCCCTGGCCATGCGCAACGATCCCTCCGGCGGGTACTGGAGCAAGGCCCTCGGCTTCGGCACCACCGAGCCGTTCACCGCGCAGACCCTGGATCACGTCCTCGACTTCTACCGGGAGCAGGGCGTCGGCCAGGCCGTCCTCCAGCTCGTTTCCTCGGTGCTGCCCGCGGGCTTCGACGAGGTCGCCGCCGCGCGCGGACTTGAGCCGGGAAGCACCTGGGTCAAGCTCGCCGGCCGACCCGGCGACGTCGCCGCGGCGCAGACCCGCCTGCGCGTCGCCCCGGTGCCGGCCGCCGAGGCGCAGCGCTGGGCCGATGTGCTGCTCGCCGGGTTCGGCATGCCGTCCGGTGGGCTCACCGACATGCTGGCCGCGACGGTCGGCCGGCCGGCGTGGCGACCGTATGCGGCCTGAAACGACGGTGAGCTGGTGGCGGGCGGCAACCTGTTCCTGCACGGCGAGGCCGCGTCGCTCAACGCCGCCGCGACGGCCTCCGGTCACCGCGGCCTCGGGGCGCAGTCGGCGCTGATCGCCGCCCGCGCCCGAGCCGCCGCCGAGGCGGGGTGCCGGTGGCTGTTCGCCGAGACCGGCAAGCCCGCGCCCGGTCAGCAGAACCCGTCGCTGAACAACCTGCGCCGGGCCGGGCTGGTGCCGCTCTACGAACGCCGCAACTGGGTCTGGCGAGCAGCTTCCTGAGCCCGCCCGTCGGGTCACTTCTCGCTGTCGAGCAGGGCCATCATCGGGGTCGCGTACCGCTGACCGGAGGCGGCGCCGGCCGGCACGGCACGCTCGATCTCGTCCAACGCGTCCTGGTCGAGCACCAGGTCGACCGCAGCCAGCGACTCGGTCAGCCGGTCCCGCCGCCGCGCACCGACAAGCGGCACGATCTGTTCGCCCTGCGCTGCCACCCAGGCGATCGCCACCTGGCTCGTGGTCGCCCCCAGCCGCTGCGCGACGCGGCCGAGCGCGTCCACGAGGCGCAGGTTGGCGGTCAGGTGCTCGCCCTGGAACCGTGGGCTGTTCGCCCGGAAGTCGGTGCCGGTCAGCTCACGGTCCGGCGACCAGTGGCCGCTGAGCAGACCCCGGGACAGCACGCCGTAGGCGGTCAATCCGATGCCCAGCTCCCGCAGCGCCGGGAGGATGGTGGCCTCCGGGCCACGGGAGAGCAGCGAGTACTCGATCTGGACGTCGCTGATCGGCGCCACCGCCGCGGCCCGACGGATGCTGTCCGCGCCCACCTCGGAGAGCCCGATGTGCCGGATGTAGCCGGCCTGCTGCATCTCGAGCAGCGCGCCCACGGTCTCCTCGATGGGCACCTGGGGGTTGAGCCGCGACGGCCGGTAGATGTCGATGTGGTCGGTGCCCAACCGGCGCAGCGAGTACGCCAGCCGGTCCTTCACCGCCGCCGCCGACACGTCGTACGGTGCCGCCTGGAACCCGCCGTCGGGGGTACGGCGTGCGCCGAACTTCACGCTGAGCACCACCTCGTCGCGGCGACGCTCCCGTAGCACCCGGCCGATCAGCAGCTCGTTGTGACCCGACCCGTAGAAGTCCGCGGTGTCGATCAGGTTCACACCGGCGTCGACCGCCGCGTGCAGCGTCGCGATGCTCTCCGCCTCGTCGGCCGGCCCGTACAGGTCGGACATGCCCATCGCGCCGAGCCCGATGATCGACACCTCTGGCCCGGAGGCACCCAACCGTCGCCGTCGTAGACCCGTCATGTTCCTCGTCTCCTTCGGTCGTCGTCGCGGCGCGTCGTGGTGTCCGGGCACCGCTGTGTACGCTGTGTACGCTGTGTCCATATAACCATTCAGTAGACAGCGTGTCCATATCACCGGGAGGACCAGTGGCCGAGCTCACGCCGGATGCCCAGACGCCAGTGCGCCGTGGTCGCGGCCGTCGCCCCGCCGACCAGGTACGCGTGGAGATCCTCACGGCCGCCGGTGAGCTCCTGCTGGCCGAGGGCATGGCCGGCTTCACCATCGAGAAGGTCGCGGCCCGCGCCGGAGCCAGCCGGATGACCATCTACAAGTGGTGGCCGTCCAAGGGAGCGCTCGCACTGGACGGCTACTTCACCGTCGTCGCGCCCACCCTGGCCTTCGCCGACAGCGCCGACATCGTCGCCGACCTGACCAACCAGCTCGTCGCCTTCGTCCACCTCGTGCGGGACACCACCGCCGGGCGGGTCATCAGCCAGCTCATCGGGCAGGCGCAGACCGACCCGGAACTGGCCGCCGCCTACCGCGAGCGCTACTCCGGCCCCCGTCGGGCCCTCGCCGTCGAGACACTCACCCGGGCCATGGCCCGTGGGCAGCTACGCGCCGACATCGACCCCGAATCCGTCGTCGACCAGCTCTGGGGCGCCTGCTACCACCGGCTTCTCATCGCCGACCTGCCGCTCACCGAGGACTTCGCCCGCACCCTGGTCGACAACCTCATCCGCGGACTGCGCTGACCGCCAGCGGTCAGGCCACCGCGCCACGCCACGGATCGACCGGGCCTTGCGGGCGGTCGCCGCGCAGGGTGATCCGGTGTACGACCCGGCGTGCGCCGCCGTAGTCGCGGTTGGCGTAGTGCGCGGTGCTGCGGTTGTCCCACATCACCACGTCGCCGGGTCGCCACCGGTGTCGCACCACGTGCTCCGGCTTGGTGAGGTGGGCGTAGAGCAGGTCCAGGATCGCCCGACTCTCGGCCTCCGACACACCGACGATGTGCGAGGTGAAGCCGGGGTTGACGAAGATGCCCCTGCGACCGGTCTCCGGGTGGACGCGCACGACGGGGTGCTCCACCGGGTCCAGGCGGGTGACCACCTCGCCCTCCCAGACGTTGCCCCGACCACCACGGCGCTGTGCGAGGTAGTAGCCGAACTCACGGTTGCCGTCGTGCACGGCGACCAACTGGTCCACCAGCCGCCGCACCGGCTCGGCGAGGGAGTCGTACGCGAGTTGGCTGTCCGCCCAGGACGTGTCGCCACCGGTGGGCGGCAGCGTCACCGCGCGCAGGATCGAGCCGAGCGGTGGACGGGCCACGAAGGTGACATCGGTGTGCCACACGTCGGCGAAGCCGTTGTCCGCGCTGTCCAGGGCGTACACCTCGGGGTGTTTCTCGTCGACGCCGCCGACCACGGGATGCGAGGCGGTCAGCTCGCCGAGCCGGCGACCGAGGCGCACCTGGCCGTCGTCGTCGAGGCGCTGGTCGGCGAAGAACAGCACCTTGCGCTGCACCAACGTCGCCCGTACGGCAGCGAGTTCCGCGTCGGTCGCGCCGTGCAGGTCCAGGTCCCGCACCTCGGCCCCGAAGTGCGGCCCGAGTGGTTCCAGTGCGAGTTTCACGAGGGTGTCGGTCATGACGGTGCCCTTTCGTTTTCAGGCGGCGGCGGCGCGTACGGCGTGGCCGATGGTGGCGCGCAGCGCCGCGTACTCCGGTGAGCCGCGCAACTCGTCGGGTTCGACGCCGGTGCGCGGAAGGTCGA
The DNA here is from genome assembly GCF_044456765.1 of Micromonospora sp. NPDC050784. Classification (NCBI taxonomy): domain Bacteria; kingdom Bacillati; phylum Actinomycetota; class Actinomycetes; order Micromonosporales; family Micromonosporaceae; genus Micromonospora; species Micromonospora sp. NPDC050784. The sequence continues at coordinate 160,092 of NZ_JBITGG010000009.1, forward strand.
CGTCGAGGTCCAGGGCCACCCGGCCGGGCCGGCGGGTCAGGACGATCACCCGGCTGCCGAGGAACACGGCCTCGTCCACGCTGTGCGTGACGAACACACAGGTACGGCCGGATTCCGCGCTGACCTGGCGAAGGTCCTCCTGCAACCTCTCCCTGGTCAGCGCGTCGAGGGCCGCGAACGGCTCGTCGAGCAGCAGCAACGGGTTGTCCACGGCCAGTGCCCGCGCGATGGCCACCCGCTGCTGCTGGCCGCCGGAGAGCTGCCAGGTGCGCCGGTGCGCGACGTGCGGCAGGCCGACCCGGTCCAGCAGAGCGGACACCCGACGGGACCGCTCCGGACGGGAGACACCGGCGTAGCGCAACGCCAGCCCGACATTGCCGCCGACCGTCTTCCACGGCAGCAGCCGTGGTTGCTGGAAGACCAGACCCGCGTTGCGTCCCGGCACCGGTGGCAGGCCGGCCGCGGTCACCGTGCCGGCCGTCGGCCGCTCGAAACCGGCGATCAGCCGCAGCAGCGTCGTCTTGCCACAGCCCGAGGCGCCCACGATCACCAGGAAGGCACCCGGCGGTACGCGGAGGTCGACCGGGCCGAGGGCGGTGACCGCCACCGACCCGCTCCCGTAGGTGTGGGTGACGTCGCGGACCTCGACCGCGGCGTCAGGGCTGGAGGACATTCGGCAGACCCCTGGTGTAGATCGCGGCCTCGAACACCGAACGGTCCGGGATCGCGTCGATCTTCTTCTGGCCCTTCAGGAAGACCGCCGCGTTGTACAGGTTCTCGGCGAGCGCGCCGACCTTGTCCGGCGAGCCCAGCCACTCCGGGCTGGCCAGGTCGGCGGGCTTGAGGAACACGCCCTGACTCAACTGGTGCTGGGCCGCGGCGGTGTCCAGGTTCAGCTCACGGCCCACGGCGGTCGCCGCGGCGGTCGGGTCGCTGGCGATGAGGTCGAGGGCCTGCGCCTCGGCCTTGCGCCACGCGTCGACAGCCTCCGGGTGCGCGTCGGCGAACGCGGTGGAGACCACGCCGAGATCCAGGGTGGGCTTGCCGGCGGTGGCCAACTCCCGGCTGCTCAGGAGCACCTTCCCGGTCTTCTTCAGCTCGTCGAGCGACGGCAGCCAGGAGTACGCGGCGTCGAGGTCACCGCGGGTCCAGGCGGCGAGGATGTCCTGCGGCTCCAGGTCGACAAGGGTCACCTCGCTCTCTTTCACCCCGGCCCGCTCCAGGGCGGCGAGCAGACTGAAGTGCGCGGTCGACGCGAACGGCGTGCCGATCTTCTTGCCCCGAAGGTCGGTGATGCTGGCGACGTCGGCGCCGTTGCGGGCCACCAGCGCCTCGTTGTCGCCGGCGACGTCGAGGACGAAGGCCACCTTGTAGGGCAGGTTCAGCGGCGCCGACAGACCCCGGGCGACCGGACTGGAGCCGATCGCGGCGATATCCACGCTGCCGGCCGCGAACGCGGTGTTGATGCTCGCGCCGGAGTCGAACTTGGTCCAGGTGATCTTGTAGTCCGGTAGTGCCTTCTCCAGCAGTTGCTGGTTCTTCACGATCAGGTCGCCGCTCGGGAACGCCTGGTAGGCGAGCCGGAGACTCTTACGCTGCGGATCGCCACCACCGCTGGCGGCGCCGTCGCCGCACGCCGCGAGTGGTACGGCGGCAGCGAGCAGAACGGTCGCGATGAGGATTCTGGTGATCGGTCTACGCACGGGACGCCCATTTCTGAGAGGGGTGGAGAGCGCGGGTCAGCTTCGACCGCGCCAGGGGACGAGCCGGTCCTCCGCGGTGCGCAGCAGCGCGTCGATGAGGAGGCCGGACAGGCCGATGGCGAACAGCCCGAGCACCACCACGTCGGTCTGCGAGTACCGTTGCGCGTCGCGGACCATGCCGCCGATGCCCGGTACGCCGTTGATGGTCTCGGCGGCGACCACCGACGAGTACGCGATGCCCACGGCGAGCCGGATGCCGGTGAAGATCTCCGGCAGCGCGTGCGGCAGCACCACGTCGCGGGTGACCGCCCAACGGCCACCGCCCAACGCCCTGGCCGCTTCGACGAGGGTGGCGGGTGCGGCCTTGACGGCGGAGGCGGTGGCGACCGCGACCGGGGGCAGCGCGGCGATGGACAGCAGCCACAGTTTCGGCGTCTCGTCGATGCCGAACCAGATGATGAACAGGCTGAAGTACGCCAGTGGTGGCAGCGCGCGGACGAAGGTGACGACCGGCTCGGTCGCGACCCGCACCCAGGCGACGGTGCCCATCACCAGGCCGAGCACCAGCCCGGCGGCCACGCCCACCACCGAGCCGATCAGAATGCGGCGCAGACTGACGCCAAGGTGCTCGACCAGCAGGTGACCGCTGTAGCCGCGAACGCCGTCGTGGGTGGTGGAGGTCTGCACCAGGCGGTCCCACACCGCCCCCGGTGACGGTATGAACGTGGGGTTGTCGGTGAGCACGGCGAGGAGCTGCCACAGCGCCAGCAGGGCCAGGAGGGAGACGACGCGGAGCGCGACGCGTCGCCACCAACCGGCGCGCCGCTGCGCGTGCGGCGGGCGTGTCGGTGGTGCGGCGCCGTTGTCGGCGGCCACGGTCTGTACTGCGGAAACAACGGTCACGGCTTCTCCCGATCACTATGACCTACTATTCCTACAGCTTTGGTGGGGTATCCACAAGGAATCGTCCACTGCATGGAATCCCAGCGCCGGTGCTCGGCGTGGAACTCGCGTACGCCGCCCCTACGAACAGCTCTGCCGGTGAGTCATCGTGATGATGACTCACCGGCAGCACGTCGATCAGCAGATGTCTGACCCGTCGGCGGAGCTCACTCGGGCGGCGTGGCCCCCGATTGCTCGCTCACCATGTACGCCGCATACCAGTCGGGCCAGTTGTCGTCATGCTCGCCCGTGCGTTTCTCGTGCTCACCGTGCGCGGCGGCCGCGCGCCGAAGCGCGCTCGCCAGGTCGCTCGTGGAGCCGAACGACGTCAGGCCACCCTCGATGCGTCCGGGAAGGCGGGTCGTGATCTCCTGCATCAGCCAGGTGTTGCCGTCCGGGTCACGCAACGTGGCGCGCGAGAAGTAGCTGCGCCGCTGCGGGTCCGGCCCGTCGACCGGGCCGTCCGGGCTGACGTGGAAGACGTCGCCGACCTCGACACCGGCCGCGACGAGGGTGTCGCGGGCCGCCTCGATGTCGGACACGATCAGGTACGCCATGGCCGAGCCGGGCGCCGCCGGCGTGAGGCCGGGGCCGAACTGTACGGAGCACGCGGAGCCGTGCGGCGTCAACTGGACGATGCCGGGCGGGGTCTGGTCGAGCCGCCACCCGAGCCGTTCGTAGAACGCCTTCGCCCGGTCGACATCCGACACCGGAATGACGATCACCTCGAGCTTGACGTCGAGGCTCTCGATGCGCGACGTCGCACTCGCGTCGCCCTGGGCCACCTTCGGGCTCATCGCCCCCCCCTTTCTGATCATCACGCTACTGTTTGGGTCAGTGCTCGGCGCCGGCTTGCCGGCATCAACCCGGCGCCATCCTGGTGGCCCTGCGCACCCCCAGCAGGGCGACCAGGGCCAGGAGGATCACGGCGACGGAGTACTCGTCGGCGGTCCGCGGCAGGCCGCCGGCGTAGACCACGAGGAAGCCGGCGATCACCGTGGGGAGACCGAAGCCGACGTAGCTGACGACGTAGAGCACGGACAGCACGCTGGCGCGTTGGTGCGCCTCGACCAGCGGCATGACCGTCTTGAGGCTGCCCTGGAAGCCGCTGCCGAAGCCGACGCCGCCGAGAGCGAGGCCGACGAAGAAGCCCGGGATGGACTGCGCCATGACCGCCACCAACGTGACGATCATGCCGAGGATGAGCGCGACGATGCCGGTCAGGATCACGGTCCGCGCGGCGGTGTTGCGTTGTACCAGCACGGCGATCGACCCGAAGACGGCGAAGACGAAGAGGACCAGACCGCCGATCACGATCGACGTGTTCATGAGACTGCGGACGAGCGCCGGGCCGAGCGCGCCGAAGAACCCGGCCAGTGCCCAGACCGCGAAGAGCACCGGGACGACGACCAGGACCGGCTGGCGCACCGAGCGGGGCAGCGTGATGTCCGGCCGTAGGCTGCGTCGGGCTCCGGCCATCGGGGTGACCGTCTCCGGCATCAGCGCGACCCCGACGGCCTGGACCAGCAGGATCACGAGGAGTACGACGTACACCAGTCGCGTCGGCGCGGGCAGGAACTGGATGAGCAGCGCCGAGAGCAGCGCACCGCTCCCGGTTCCGATACCGGGGGCGATCGAGTTCGCGAGCGTGCCCCGGGCCCGGTCGATGTCGAGCATGGCGGCGCCCACGGCGCCGGTGGCGGCGCCGGCAGCCAGCCCCTGCACGAGGCGGGCGACCAGCAGGGCCGCGACACCGTTGGCGAAGATGAAGACGACCAGCGCGAGCATCTGCACCGCGATCGCGACGGCCAGCACCGGCCGTCGACCGACGTGGTCGGACAACTTGCCGAACGTGAGCAGCGACGCCAGCACCGCGAGCGCGTAGACGGCGAACACCACGGTGGTGGTGACCGGCGAGAAGTGCCAGCGTTCCTGGTACACACCGTAGAGCGGGGTCGGGGCGGCCGAGGCGGCCAGGAACGACACCAGGATCGACGCCAGCAGCACCAGGGAGACCGTCGGTGTGAGTCGGGCCCGCCCTGCCATGCGCATGTCGGTGCTCCTCGGCTGCGTGAAAAGCGGTCAGCCTGGGCGTTCCGCCGGCCCCCGGGGCCACGGCGGCGTACCCGGTTGACGCCGGCACATGCCAGCTCAGCCCTCGGTGTCCTGACCGGTCGCCGGGAGGCTCGCCACGCCGCGGGCCAGCGCGTCCCGGAAGTCCCGGTACCGGTCGGGGCCGAGCGTGTCGGCGAGCTTCTGCTCGATCAGGTGCACGAAGCCGTCGGAGGCCGCCATGAAGCTGAGGCCCCGATCCGTTGGCACGATCAACTTTGCCCGGCGATCGGCCGGGTCGGGCGTACGCCGGACGTAACCCAGCCGCTCCAACTCGTCGAGGATCGCGCCCATCGTCTGCTTGTTGCGGCCGGCCAGCCGGGCCAGCTCGCCGGGGCGGGTGCCCTCGGCGTCCAGGTAGGCGAGGACCGCGCCGTGGCGGGGGCGGACGTCGTCGAACCCCTGCTCCGCCGAGCGTCGGAAGATCTCCCGCTGGACGCGCGCGGAGAGCTGCACGGCCAGGATCCCGAGGTCGGGGTCCCGCTCCTTCAGTGTGCTGCGCTTCATAATTTGGTCCAATCATTGGACGGTACAACTTATGGACTATATCGTCGCTGGCGGCGACCGGCGGCCCGACCTCGGTCCGCCTGACCGAGAGGATGACCATGACCATTCTGATAACCGGGGCAAATGGCACCGTGTCCAGGGAGGTGCTGCGGGAACTGGCCGGCCACCAGCCGGTCCGCGCCCTCGTGCGGGACGCGTCGCGCACGCCGGGCCTCGACGGGGTCGAGTACGTCGTCGGCGACCTGGACCGCCCCACCACGCTGACTCCGGCGTTCGAGGGCGTGACGACGCTGTGGCTGCTGATGCCGATGGGCCCGCTGGCGCCGAGCCAGAGCATGAACGCGGTGTGGGCGGCCCGGCAGGCCGGCGTGCGGCACATCGTCCGGCTCTCCGCGATCGGCGCCGCGCACGACGCGCCCACCCGCAACGGCCGACTGCACGCCCTCTCCGACGCTGAGCTACAGGAGTCCGGCATCCCCTGGACGATCCTGCGACCCAGTCACTTCATGCAGAACCTGCTCGGCGCCAAGGCCGGTGAGCACCTCTTCGGCCTCTTCGGTGACGCGCGGGTCGGCCTGATCGACGCCCGGGACATCGCCGCCGTAGGGGCGGCGATCCTCGCCGCGCCGCAGCAGCACGAGGGCATGATCTACACGCCCACCGGCCCGGAGAGCATCACGCTGGAGCAGGCGGCCGCCGAGATCGCCCGTACGCTCGGCCAGCCGGTGCGCTACGTACCGCAGAGCCCGGAACAGGCACGCGACGGCCTGCTCCAGGCCGGCCTCGACCAGTGGTCGGCCGAGGTCCTCGCCGAGTACCGGGTGGCCTACGGCTCCGGGTGGGGCGACTTCACCAACGACCACGTCGCGCGGATCGTCGGCCGCCAGCCGCGAACCTTCGCCGAGTTCGTCCACGATCACCGCGAGCATTTCGCCAGCGCCTGATCCGCCGACAGCTCGGCGCGGTGCCCTCCGGCGCGATCCACCGGAGGGCACCGCCGTGCGTGCCCGGCCGGTGCCCCTACAACTCGGGATGGCCGAAGAGTCCCGGCAACCCGCCACTGTGCAGAAAGACGACCCGGTCGCCGCGCGGAAAGCTGCCGGCCAGCAGCGCCGCCATCGCCCGACCGGTGTACGTCGGATCCAGGAAGACCCCCTCCGTACGCGCGGTCACCTCCAACGCCACCCGGACGGCGTCGGTCAGCGTCCGGTACCCGGCACCCACCTGGGTGCCGTCGATCCGCAGCGCCTCCGGCTCGACCTCGCCGACGAGCAGCCCGGCGACGGTCGCCCGAGGGTCCGGCACGGCGCCGACATCCACGCCGACCACCCGCTCCGCGCCCAACTCCCGCACCAGGCCGGCCATCGTCCCGCCGGAGCCGAGCGCCGCCACGACCTCGACCCCGTCGATGGTGGGCAGTTGGGCTCGCAGCTCCCGACCGCAGTCCACATAGCCCTGGGTCGACGCGGGTGAGGTGCCACCGAACGGGATGACGTACGCCGATCGTCGCTCCGCCTCGACCGCCACCACCTCGGCGAGCGGACGGTCTCCGCTCCAGACGATCTCGGCGCCGGCGAGCCCGTCGAGCAGCAGGTTCCCGCGCCGGTTCTCCGGGGGCGCACCGGCGAGCACCAGCACGCAGGAGAGACCGAGCCGTGCGGTCGCGGCCGCGGTGAGTCGGGCGTGGTTGCTCTGCGGCGCCCCCGAGGTGACGACAGTGGTGGCGCCTTCGGTGATCGCCTGCGCGCAGGTGTACTGGAGCTTGCGGATCTTGTTGCCGCCCCCGCCGAGGCCGTTGAGATCGTCACGCTTGAACCAGAGTTCGGCCAGCCCCAGCCGGGCGGCGAGCCGGGGCGCGGCCTCCAGCGGCGTCGGCCACGTACCGAGGGGAACGGGTGTGATCATCCGTGCAGCTAAACACGCCGCGGTCCCGCACGCGGCTTCCTGGCCGTCGGCAACTCCTCCGCGGCTAGGCCCGACGTGCTGCTGCCCGGGGCAACGGACCGACGTCCGCGTGGCGACCGGGACGGAGCGCCGCGTGCCGCTGCCCGGGACCCGCTCCGTCGCGGGCGGCGAGCGCGTCGGCCACCGCTCCGGTGGCGAACGCGTAGATGGACTTGTGCAACACGTCGATGGCGAGTTCGGGGCGGGGCCAGGTCGGTGGGGGCGCCCCCACGCCGGTGGCGTTCTCCAGGATCTGGTCGTTGGTCAGGCGCACCGCCGTGAACATCGTTGACGCCCAGACGCCGCGCAGCCCGGCCTGCGCCATGACGCTGCGCAGCACGCCGACCAGCGCGCCCTGGCCGTAGTGCATCGTCAGGTTCTGCCACCGGGGCTGCTGCCCGGATGATTCCGGCAGGCCCGTCAGCCTGGCCAGAACCCGAGCAGGCACGTAGGAGTCAGGCCGTCCGCTCACCCGCTGTTCGATCTTCTCGGCGGCCGTCATCACCGCCGCCCCGGCCAGACCCGCCACCACTCCCTGCCACACCGCTCGCTTCAGCATGGCTCAGCCCTACCCACCGGTCCGGCACCCACACCCGCGAGTCGTCATCGGACCGCATTGCGGACGACTGCCTGGTTGGCACCGTCGACCGGCTCGCCCGCCTCGTGCGGGCGGCCCTGTCAGGCGAAGCAGCGCAGCCAGGGCGACGCTCACCCCTGAGTTTTTCCCGCTGCCTGGGCGACCAGGGTCTCCGCGACCTCGCGCACCTTCCGGTTGGTGTCCTGGGAGATCTTCGACAGCAGCGCGAACGCCTCCTCCGGCGAGCACCGCCGGCCCCCCATGATGATTCCTTTGGCCTGCTCGATCACCGCCCGACTCCGCATCGCCTCCTGCATCTGCGCCGCCTGCGTGGCGGCGTTCTCGTACAGGTGCGCGTTGGCCAGAGCCACCGCCGCGTACGCGGCGAAGCCCTCCGCGCTGGCGATCGAGGCCAGGTCGAATGCGTGCGCTGAATCGCTGTAGACGTTGAGCGCACCGACCACCGACCCCTGGATGGGAAGCCCGATGGAGAGGGAACTCTGCACCCCGGCGGCGCGAGCGGTCTCCGCCCAGGTCGGCCAGCGCTCTTCGGTGGCCATGTCCGGCACCGAGATGGTGTCGCCGCTGGCGGAGGCATCCAGGCAGGGGCCCCGGTTCTGCTCGTACTGCCACTCGTCCAACTGACGGGCCAGCTCACCGGTGAACGCCCCGGTCCAACCGACCCGACCCCGGACCAGCGTGACCGTCACCTCTCTCGTCCCGGGAATGCTCCCTTTGGCGAGTTCGGCGATCCGGGCCAGCATGTCGTCGAGGCTGACCTCGTCGAGTCTGACCCGGCCCAGCTCGGCCATCGCGTCGGCGGGATCCATCGTCGGCTGCGTCATCGCAGTACGCCCTCCTCGATCGGCGTCCGCCGGATTGGGAAGTTCCGGCATGGCCGGCACCTCGTCAGATGCCCGGCAGCTCCGGGGCGGTCGTCAGCAACCGTGGTCCTACCCCCTGAGTCACGCACTCACACCCTGCTGAGGGACGGGCGGCAGGCGTTTGGGCAGATCAGCTCCGGCGGGTCGGGGCGTCAGCGCCGGGCCCCGACGACCGTCGGTCAGCGGCCCGTCACACCGAGGCGGTGAACTGGCTGACGTGGTAGGCGGTGCTGCGGCCGTCCGGCGTGCGGGTCCACTTCGAGACCATCAGGTGCAGGTCGTCGACGTTTCGGCTGGACCAGGGATGGATGAACCCACCGTAGAGCCCGGGCTCCTGCCAGCTGGTCAGCTGAACCTTCTCCGCCGTCCAGGCCCGGTCCGGTCCGGGCGCGGTCCGGGTGACCAGGCACCCGTTCTGGCAGTTGAGGTAGGACATCACCCAGGTCCCGTCGGCGAGCCGGCGCACCGATGGTTCGCCGAACCGGCCGGTGAGGATGGGCGTGCAGGGTCTCCCCCAGCCCCAGTTGGTGCCGTTCCAGCCCCAGCCCTCGTACGACTCGGGGTAGAACAGTCGGTCCCACCGGACGCGTCGCAGCATCATCGGGCCGTCCTGCCGCCCGGAGCGGACCGAGAAGACGTAGACGTGCTCGCCGTCGCGCTGCATGGTCCACATCTGGAACGGGTCCTTGTTGTCCGGGCTGTTCCACCACTTCAACGGCGTACGGACGAAGTCGTTGCCGTTGTCGGAGAAGGCCAGCCCTGCGTAGCGGGACTTCCACTGCGGCCCGGCCGGGCCGGCGGAGTTCCAGTTCTCGATGCTCATGTAGGAGATGAGCTGCCGACCGGTCTCCGGAAAGCTGATGCCGTCGTTGGGGATGACGGTCACCTCCGGAAGACCGTCGATGCCGATGCCGTGGTGACCGTTGTGCATCAACTCCGGGGCCCGTCCGTTGCCGACGACCCGCGCGGCGCTGTCGAAGACGACTCCGCCGGGCGCGGCCGGGTGGACGGCCGAGCGCAACATGACCGGCGACCGCCAGTCGTTCGGCAGGGGCGGGCCCTCGGGCCACGGCGTGTCGAAGGTGTCGCCGAAGAGGTAGCCGATCGACCCGTTCTCCAGCACGTAGGGGATGCCCAGATCGGTGCCGGCCACCCGCCAGCGACTGCTGGTGTCGAGGTCCGCGCCGGTCAGCCGCTTCTTCCAGACCGCCGCCTGGGCCGGAGCGGCCGCGGTCAGGATCGCGCCAACGGAACCGACCGCGCTGGCTGCCCCGATCGCGGCGGCCCGGCCAAGCAACGAGCGACGACGTACACCCATGGCTGCCCCTTCCTGTCGCACTCGTCATGGTCGCGCCGCGGCGATTGGACAGCGGTTGCGGGCGAGTAAACCCGCCGACGATCGCCGCTGTCAATGCCTGCCCGCCCCGAACGAAGCATTGAAGGAATTCTTCACAAGACATTGACATGCATCAGCGCCATGAAGAGATTCTCCTGGCCCTGCTGGTCACCCGCGGCGCCGCTGGCTGACCGGCGGTAGCGTGGTCGGTCATGGCCACCAGCGTCGACGTGCGTCGGGCACTCGCCGTCCTCGCCGACCCACGTCGAGCCGAGGCGTCGACCCGGTTCCTCCAGATGGTCCCCGGCGGGTACGGCGAGGGCGACCGGGCCCTCGGTGTCTCCGTGCCCGACCAGCGCACGGTGGCAGCCCGGTTCTGGCGCGACCTCTCGCTGGCCGAGACGACGACGCTGCTCACCGACGGCGCACACGAGGAGCGGCTGACCGCACTGCTCATCCTGGTGCGGAAGTTCGCCAAGGGCGACGAGCGGGAACGGGATCGCATCTTCGAGATCGTCGTGGCCAACACCGGCCACATCAACAACTGGGACCTGGTGGACTCGTCCGCGCCGTACATCGTCGGCCCCTGGCTGATCGACCGGGACCGCGGCGTCCTGGACCGATTGGCCGAGTCGAACCTCGTGTGGGACCGGCGCATCGCCATCATGGCGACCTTCGCCTTCATCAAGGCCGGTGACTTCGAGTGGACCTTCCGACTCGGCGACCGGCTCCTGCACGACCAGCACGACCTCGTCCGGAAGGCGGTGGGCTGGATGCTGCGCGAGGTGGGCAACCGGGACAGGGCGGCGGAGGAGGAGTTCCTCGCCCGCCGCTACCGGGTCATGCCGCGGGTCATGCTGCGGTACGCGATCGAGAAGTTCGAACCGCAGCGTCGCCGCGAGTACCTGGCCGGCGTTCTCTAGCACTGCGCCGGCAGTGGGCGAATCGTCTTCGGGCTGGGTTCGTTGGTGCGGGTGACGGACGTCGCCATGGTGGGAAGTCGCACCGGGACGCCGGTCGGTGCCAGGATGTGGCCGCCAGTGGGCATCCTCGGACAAATGCAGTCTGACGTGCCGCCGGGATGACACGATCCAATGGGCAACTAGTGCGTTGCCGAGGGCACACGTCAGCTGTCACTGCAACCGCGGGAGTTAACGGGTGGCGACCATCCTGATCACCGGCGCTAACAAGGGCCTGGGCTTCGAGACTGCCCGACAGCTCGTGGCCGGCGGGCACAAGGTGTACGCGGGTGCGCGCGACGCCGATCGTGGGCGCCGAGCCGCCAACGAACTCGGCGCCAGCTTCATCCTGCTGGACGTGACCGACGACGCCTCAGTGGTAGCGGCCGCGGAAAAGGTGGAGGCCGAGGGCGGGCTGGACGTCTTGGTCAACAACGCCGGCATCGAACCGCGCCAGGCCGACGGGGGTTTCATTCCGGCCGCCGAGGTCACCGCTGACCTCGCCCGTCGGGTGTTCGAAACCAATGTGTTCGGGCACATTCGAATGCTGCACGCGTTTCTGCCGTTGCTGGAACGCTCCGCCTCCCCAGTCGTGGTCAACGTCGGCAGCGGGGCGTCTCTCATGCGCGAACTCAGCAACCCCGAGAGCCCGGCGCACTTTTATCCCGACATCCCCTATCCGGCGTCCAAGGCAGCCGTCAGCATGCTGACCGTCCAATACGCCAAGGCGTACCCCGGTATGCGGATCAACGCCGTGGATCCCGGTTTCACCGCCACCGATCTCAACTTTCACGCCGGTCACCAGACCATTGAGCAGGGCGCGGAGATCATCGTACGAATGGCCCAGATCGGTCCGGACGGTCCCAGCGGCGGGTTCTTTGACGCTCGGGGTGTCATCCCCTGGTGAGCGGGCTGCGCCGGATCAGAGGGCGATGATCTTCATAGCTCGGGCGGGACCTGGAGGTCGGCCGGGCGGGGCCGCTGGGAGACAGCGTCAGCGCTTGCGACCCACCCCGCCGAAGGCGTCGATGTCGGCAGGCGTGTCGACCGCGTCGTCCGGCCGCCACTGCGGGCACGGCACCACGCCGGGCTCGACCAGCTCCAGGCCGTCGAAGAAGCCGGCGATCTCGTCGGGCGAGCGCAGGGTGTACGGGGCCGCCCCGCTGTCGTTGTAGTCGTCCTGCGCCTGCTGCATCTCGGCGCTGATCAGGCTCGTGCCGTCGTTCAGGGAGAGGTAGCTGCCGCTCGGCAACGCCGCCACCAGCTCCCGGGTGATCGAACGGGCCGTCCCGTAGTCGGGCACGTGACCCATGACGCCGCTGAGGATGAGACCGATCGGCTGCGCGAAGTCGAGCGTCTTGCCGGCCTCGGCGATGACCGCGGCCGGGTCGTGCAGGTCGCCGTCGATGTAGGCGGTCCGACCCTCGGCGGTGCCCACCAGCAACGCACGGGCGTGCACCAGCACCAGCGGGTCGCTGTCGACGTAGACGATCCGCGCGTCCGGCGCGATCCGTTGGGCCACCTCGTGGGTGTTGTTGGCGGTCGGCAGCCCGGTGCCGACGTCGAGGAACTGGCGGATGCCCGCGTCGGCGGCGAGGAACCTGATCGAGCGGACCAGGAACTGCCGGGAGGCCCGGGCCACGTCGACAACGCCGGGGAAGACCTGGCGATACTGGTCCCCGGCCTCGCGGTCGACCGCGAAGTTGTCCTTGCCACCGAGCCAGTAGTTCCAGATCCGCGCCGAGTGCGGCACCGACGTGTCGATCTTCGGCTGCGCGCCAGCCTCAGCATCGGGCCGGCCTGTCGTCGGCGATTCCATGGTCACGGCAACCCCCCGTATCGAACGCGTACGCGACGTCGTCGCGGGACGGCCCGGTGTCGAGGAAGCGGCCACCCGTGACCGTGCCACGGTATAGAAGGTCGAGGATCCACACCACACCCGGTCACTCCACAACAGACCGGCCCCACCGCGAAGCAGGCCGACACCATCCTCAACGCTGCCCGGCTCGACGCCGACCTGACGGTGAGTGCCGCGCGCACGCTGCCGCCGGTCCCTCCCGCGAGGGAGTGGCGTCCCCTGTCAGCGGGGTTCGCCCACTGCGGGGCGCCGGCAGGATCGGTGCATGACGACATCGACACCGATCGTCGGTCGGACCGTCCACGGCCTGACGTACGCAGTGCTCGGCTGGGCCGTGGCATACGGGGGCGTGCGTCTGGCGTGGACGGTCGGCGAGGCTCCACAGTTCGGGCGGCTCGGGCTGGACCTGCTCGGTTTCACCGGCTGGTGGTCGGTGGCGTTGTGTGCGGCCGCGGGCGGGCTGGCGGTTGCCCTGGACCGGGTGGCGACCTGGCGGCCGGCACTTGCGGGGCTCGCCTGGACGGTCGCCGGAGCGCTCGTCGCGGCGGCTGCGATCCTGTTGCCGGAGCTGGTGGGCTTCCTGCTGTTCACCGTCGGCCCGTTCTTCGACCCGCTGGCGTTCGCCAGCCGGCTCGGTTGTGTCACCGGAGCGGTCCTGCTCGGCCTGGCCACCGCGCGCTACCAGCGGCGCACCCGGGGCGACTGCCCAGACTGCTGCCGGACGGTCCGACCGGGTGCGCGACGCTCGGCACCCGCGCGGTGGGCGCGTTGGGCCGCGTACGCCGCGGTGGGTGGTCTCGTGACCCGCTTCGCGGCCCAGTTCGTGGTGGGGTTCGACCGCGTCGACCAGAGCGGTTCCCTGCTCGGGTTGGAGATTGGTCTGGTTCTGGCCGGTGTGCTGTTGCCACTGGCGCTGGTGTACCACTGGGGTGAGGTCTGGCCGGGGTGGGTGCCGCTGCTCGCCGGCCGCACGATTCCACGTCCGCTGCTGCTGATGCCCGGCTTCGGGCTCGGCGCGGGCATCGTGGCCTACTTCGGCATGGGGATGGTGCAGGTGACCTCGGGCTCGCACAGCGAGTTCTCCGACGCGTTCCTGTGGGTGGCGATGTCGGCGTACCTCGTCATGGGGCTGGGCCTGGTCGTCGCGTCCACCGACTACCACCTGCGTACTCGCCGGCAGTGCGACACCTGCGGCCGGTGACGGCAGCACTCATTGTGGGCGGACTGCATTGACAGAAATCATTAGACGAATTAGCTTTCTGGATCTGGGAGCGCTCCCAATTCTCCGCCGCCCACACCATCGCTGAATCTCGCCGCAGACGAGCCCTCCGGAGGCGTGGACGCCACCACCACTTCAGGAGAAGTTCATGAGAAGAAGACGAGTGACAAACGCCGCCCTGGTGTCGGCCGGTGCCGTCCTGCTGGCATCGGCAGCGGTCGCCGTGGCGGCGCCGGCTGGGGCCGCAGCCGCCGGGTGTTCGGTCAACTACAGCGTGTCATCGCAGTGGCAGGGAGGCTTCGGCGCCAACATCACCATCACCAATCTCGGTGACGCGGTGACCAGTTGGGCGCTGACCTGGCAGTACGACGCCGGGCAGACCGTCACGCAGGCGTGGAACACGACGCTGACCCAGAGCGGCGCCGCCGTCACCGCCAGGAACGTCAGCTACAACGGGGCCATCGCGACCAACGGGACGGTGTCATTCGGTTTCAACGGCTCGTCGACCGGCAGCAACCCCGATCCGACCATCTTCGCGTTGAACGGGGTGGCCTGCACCGGCGGCACCGAGCCGACTCCCCCGCCGACGACCCCACCGCCGACGACTCCGCCGCCGAACGGGCCGGCGGACATCACGGTGAACAGCGCGACCAGATACCAGACGGTCGACGGCTTCGGGGCGGCGCAGTCGATCTGGGGTAGCGCCTGGTCGACGGCGGACACCCAGACGCTGGTCGGGTTGGGCGCCAACCAGTTGGGGCTGTCCATCGTGCGCACCGGCCTGTCGCCGGTCTCCAGCGAGTGGGCGACGCACGTGAACTCGTTGAAGACGGCGAAGTCGTACGGGTCCAACGTGAAGATCCTCGCCTCGCCGTGGACCGCGCCAGCGGCGTGGAAGACCAACAACAGCCGGGTCAACGGCGGCAAGCTGAAGACCGACTACTACGACGACTACGCCAACCACCTGAACAGCTACGTGCAGTACATGCGTGGTCAGGGCGTACCCATCGACGTCACCTCGGTGCAGAACGAGCCCGACTGGCACCCGGACTACGACTCGATGGACTGGAGCGGCACCGAGCTGCGCACCTTCGTCCGCGACCAGGGCACCAAGGTGCAGAACACCAAGCTGATGGTCGCCGAGGCGGTGAACATGAACTACGGCTTCACCGATCCGACCCTCAACGACGCGACCGCCCGCAACAACATCGGCTACGTCGGTGGGCACCTCTACGGCACCGAGGAGTCGGGCCGGCTGCGGCCGTACTCCCTGGCGGAGCAGCACAACAAGCCGGTGTGGATGACCGAGTGGAACCTGCACGCCGCCGACGGTGGCGGCTCCAACATCTGGGGCAACCCCGCCAACGCGGCGGTCTGGAACGAGACCCTCGACGACATCATGCGCACCGTGCACAAGTCGATGGAGGCCAACTGGAACGCCTACATCTGGTGGTACGGCAAGCGCTACTACTCCTTCATCGGCGACGGCGAAGCCGCGTTCGGCACCACCGCGGGCGCTCCGCTCAAGCGCGGGTACGCCTTCTCGCAGTACGCGAAGTACGTCCGCCCCGGCTACCAGCGGGTCGCCCTGACGAAGAGTTCCAAGGCCTCGCCGCTGGAGGTGACGGCCTACCAGGGGGACGGGAAGATCACCCTGGTGATCCTCAACCGCTCGAACAGCGCGGTCAACAACGCCGTGATCCAGGCCCCGCAGAACGTCACCCGGGCCGAGCACTACCTCACCTCGCAGAACGCCAACGCGGCCAGCCAACCGACCACCGTGAACGGCGGTCAGGCCACCGTCAACGTCGGCGCCCGCAGCATCTCCACTGTCGTGTTCACCCTCTGAGAACTCCGCTCGGCCATGCCACGGTCGGCGTCGCGGGTGCCCCAGCCACACGCTGGGGCACCCGCTTGCCAGCGACGGTCAGTGCCCGCCGTGGTAACGGCCCTCGACGTAGACGAGCGCGTCACCAACGGCCCGCTCGGCTCCGCTGGGGTGGTTGACCAGCGTGCCCTGAGCGGCCATGGCGGTAGAGCCGCCGCCGTCGAGGTTGACCGCGTCGGACATGCCGAGTGCCTGGGCGACGGCTGCGGTCTCGTCCAGCGTGGTGCCGACGCTTGTGGTCTGTCGACCGTCGATGGTCGCGAGCACGACCTTCCCGTCCCGGGTGGTGCCGGCGATGGTACGAGGGTTGCGGGCGAAGAAGCTGTCGGATCCGCCGTCGGGCACGACGACCTGGCCGTCCGCCGTCAACGGGTACCGCCCGTTCACGCCGAACAGTCCGGGCCGCAGTGGGAGCTTCCGCCCCCGCTGATCGGTCAGCGTCGAGGTCAGGTCCAGGCATCCCCGGCCGGCCACCGTGAGCAGACCGCCGGCGTCCCGCCCGGTGGCCTGTAGCGAGGTCTGGCCCGCGGCGAGGGTGGTGCCGCGGGTCGTCGCGGTCCGCACCACGCAGCCGCGGCGATCGAGGACGACCTCCACGCCGACGCCCGTCGGAGTGGCCGAGTCGAACTCGGAGGTGAACTGGACAACGTCGCCGGGCTCGGTGCACGCGCTCTGGTCGGCCAGGGCGGTACAACCGGCAGGGATGACCGGTGGGTGGTTGATGAACTCCAGTGGCAGGACGGCCCGGGTCTGCCGGTTCCGTACGCTGCCCGACCAGGTGAGCTTTCCGGTGAGCGCACGGTTGGTGTTGGCGTCAACGACGAAGTTGACTTCGCCGGGCTCGGTGGTGGGCTCACTGAGCAGTTTCCCGCCGTACAGGCCCAGGCCAACCGGGTCACCGGGGTAGAGCGGGCTGGCGGTGAAGGTGAAGAAGGAGGCATTGACGCCCGCCAGGGCACCGGAGTCGCGAACGAGATCGGTGGTCTTCTCGACCTGGCCGAGGTTCGGGCCGTACGTCGCCTTCAGGTGCCCGCGTGCCCGACGCGGGTCGATGGTGAGCACGTTGACCACCCACGGGCCGCGACTGGTGGTGTTGATCTGGTCGGCCGGCGCGGGCTCGGTTCCGCGCACGATGTGGGTCAGGGTCACGCCGTCGGCGAGGACCCGGCTGGTGGTGGTCTCCGTCAGGTCGGCGTCGCCGATCGGCAGGACGTCACTGGCGGCGTCGGCGCGGGCACCCGGAACGACACCGAGCGCCACCGCGGCCAGCGTGGCGGCAGCGATCGCACCGGCGCGGCGTAGGCCGGAGAGGCCAGGAGTGGAAACAGTCATGCCCTGAGCCTTGCGATGGAAAAGAAGCACGCACCGGACAGAACCTGACAGCTAGTCGAATTTCGGTGAAAGGACGTATCGGATCACTCGCACGAGAGGGCCGGATCAGCCAGCGTCGGAGAGGGCGTTGCCGGCCACTGGCGGCGGCGCTGTGCTCTGGCGTACCACGAGCTTGGGGACGACCAACGGCAGACGCTGCGGCACCGTGTCGTCGATGGCCTGGGTGACGGCGGTGATGGCCCGGCGACCGACCGCGTCGAAGTCCTGCTGGATCGTCGTCAACGGCGGAATGAGGTAGGGCGCCTCGGGGACGTCGTCGAATCCGACGACGGAGATGTCCTGTGGCACCCGCCGTCCGCGCTCGTGCAGCGCGCGCAGCACGCCGATGGCCATCTGGTCGTTGGCGGCGAACACCGCGGTGGTCCCGCGCATCGCACCGATCCGCAGTCCGGCGAGGTAGCCGCTGTGCGCTCTCCAGTCGCCCTCGACCGGCTCCGGTGGGCGCAGGCCCGCCCCGCTCATCGCCTGACGCCAACCTTCGAGGCGGGCGCGGGCCTCCGCCCAGTTGAGCGGGCCGCTCACGTGCACGATCTCTCGATGTCCGAGGTCGAGGAGGTGCTCGGTGGCCATCCGGGCGCCGAGCACCTGGTCGACGCCGACGGTCACGCTGGCCCTGGACAGGTCGCCCTCCACAACGACGAAGGGGACACCCGAGCGCGTCATCCGCACCACCTCAAGCGCCTCGTCGTTGCCGGCGATCATCACGACACCCTCCACGCCGACGCGCATGAGGTGTTCGGTGGCGTCGCTGAGCGCCCGTACCGTCACCTCGGAAAGGCTCACCGAGGTGGCGAAGTAGCCGGCCGAGCGGGCGGCGTCCTCGACGCTGCGATGGATGCTCGTCGGACCGAACAGCGTCCTGGCGGTGCCGATGATGCCGATCATCCCGGAGCGTCCGCGAACCAGCGCACGGGCGGCCGTGTTGGGGCGGTAGTCGAGTCGTCGAATGGCTTCGAGGACGCGCTCCCGGGTTTCCCGCTTGATGCTGGGCGCCCCGTTGATGACCCGGGACACCGTCTGGTGTGATACGCCCGCCAGGCGAGCGACGTCGGCCATCACCGGTGGCCGGTCGGCCGCTGTCACAGCGGCCTTTGCGTGAACTCGCACTGGCGGGCCGTCCGTTCTTCCATGGAGTCAGTTCCTCGTGGGCCTCGTCCGAACGTGACCGTCAGTGTGAGTGACGGGGTACCGCGCTGCCGCTGCCGCCAACGAGAAAATCGAGGTCCGCGCCGCTGTCGGCCTGCAGAACGTGCTCGCTGTACAGGCGTACCCAACCCCGGTCGGCCACCGGCTGCGGAGGCTGCCAGGCGGAGCGACGTTGGGCGAGTTCCGTGTCGTCGACCAGGAGCTCCAGGCGGCGCGTCGAGACGTCGACGGAGATCAGGTCACCGGTGCGGACCAGTGCGAGCGGACCACCCACGGACGCCTCCGGTGCCACGTGCAGGATGCAGGTGCCGTAGCCGGTGCCGCTCATCCGAGCGTCGGAGATCCGCACCATGTCCGTGATGCCGTCGGCGAGCAAGCGTCGTGGCATGGGCACGTTGCCCACCTCCGGGAAGCCGGGGTAGCCCCGTGGTCCGGCGTTGCGCACGACGATCACCGTGTCGGGGGTGATGTCGAGGTCCGGGTCGTCGGCGGCGACGACGTACTCCTCGATGCGGTCGAAGACGAGCGCCGGACCGGTGTGCGTGAGGAGCTGCGCGGAGGCCGCGGAGACCTTCAACACCGCCCCGGAGGGCGCGAGCGACCCGCGCAGCACCACGGTGCCCGAGCCGGCGGGCTGGAACGGCTCCTCCAGGGTGCCGATGACGTCCCGGTTCCAGCACTGGGCGCCGTCGACGTTCTCCGCCACGCTTTTGCCGCTGACGGTGACGTGGTCCATGTGCAGCAGCGGGGCGAGCTCCTTCATCACCACCGGAAGACCTCCCGCGTAGGCGAAGTCCTCCATCAGGTACTTCCCGGACGGCATGAGGTTGACGAGCATGGGCACGTCGGCGGTGAGGGTGTCGAAGTCCTCCAGCGACAGGGGGACGCCGAGGCGTCCGGCGATGGCGAGCAGGTGTACGACGGCGTTGGTGGAACCGCCGATCGCGGCGTTGACCCGGACGGCGTTCTCGAAGGCTTCCCTGGTGAGCACCGAGGACAACCGCTGGTCCTGTTCGACCATGGCGACGATCCGACGTCCGGCGGCGTGCGCGAGCGCGTACCGCCGGGAGTCGACCGCCGGCACGGCGGCCGCCCCCGGCAGTTGCACGCCCAGCGCCTCGGTCACGCAGGCCATCGTGGACGCCGTACCCATGGTCATGCAGTGGCCTCGGCTGCGGGACATGCCGACCTCCGCCTCGGAGCAGTCGGCCGCGGTCATCCGACCGGCCCGCATCTCCTCGGTGAAACGCCAGACGACCGTGCCCGAGCCGATGTCCTGGCCGCGGAACTTGCCGTTGAGCATCGGGCCGCCGGTCAGCATCAGGGTCGGCAGGTCGACGCTCGCCGCTCCCATCAACAGGCCGGGGGTGGTCTTGTCACAGCCGGAGAGCAGGACCACCCCGTCGAGCGGGTTGGCGCGGACCGACTCCTCCAACTCCATCGCCAACAGGTTGCGGTAGAGCATGGTCGTGGGTCGCATCAGCGGCTCGCCCAGGCTCATCGCCGGGAACTCCAGCGGCAGGCCCCCGCTCTCCCACACACCCCGCTTCACCGACTCGGCCAGGTCGCGCAGGTGGGCGTTGCAGGGTGTCAGCTCCGACCAGGTGGTGGCGATGCCGATCACCGGGCGACCGTCGAAGACGTCGTCCGCGAAACCCTGGTTGCGCATCCAGGACCGATGGATGAACCCGTTGCGGCCTTCCGCACCGAACCACTGCCCGCTGCGCAGCGGTCGATTCGTCGTCGACATCAGCACACCTCTCTGTCATCCGTCCGGCCGCGTCCTACGCGGCGGTCAATGCGCGTGTGGTGGATGGCTGGCGGCACCCGGCCCGACCTACCGGAGACCTCCGACGGACAGGCCGCCGCGCCAGTGTCGTTGCAGGCTGAAGAACGCGATGATCAGCGGGAGCACGGACACCAGGGAGCCCAGGATGATGAGGCTCCACAGCGAGGTGGTTCCCGCGTTGTTCGCGGACGCGATCCCCTGCCACAGGCCGAGGCCGACGGTGACCGGGAAGAGCCGGTTGTCGGAGAGCATGGCCAGCGGCAGGAAGTAGTTGTTCCAGGACGCCACGGCCGACAGGAGCAGCACGGTGACCACCGCGGGACGCATCAGCGGAAGGGCGATCTGAAAGAACGTCCGCAGCTCTCCCGCGCCGTCGACCCGCGCCGCGTCCAAGAGCTCGTCGGGCACCGCGTCGCGCGCGTACACGTGCATCAGGTAGACGCCGAACGGGTTGAGCAGCGACGGCAGGATCACCGCCCAGACCGTGTTGGTCAGGCCGAGCCGGGAGAACATGATGAACGTCGGGATGACCAGAGCGGTGGCGGGCACCATCAGCGCACCGAGCACGACGGCGAAGCTGAAGCGTCGGGCCGCGAACCGGTACTTGGCGAAACCGTAGCCGGCCATGACCGCCAGGACCGTGGCGCCGACGCCGCCGGCGATGGCGTACAGGGTGGAGTTGAGGATCCACCGGAGGTAGATGCCACCGTCGTAGGTGAAGAGCTGCCGGAGGTTCCCGAGGTAGTCGATCTGGTCGGTGAACCAGAGGGTGTTGCCGCCGCCGAACAGACCCGGCGCGTCCTTGGAGCTGTTGACGATGACCCACCAGAACGGTACGAGGAAGTAGATCACCAGGAAGCCGAGGAGGATCTGTATCGGGAGGTAGCGCTGCGGTCGGCGGGCGCCTGCGCGGACGCTGGTGTGGTCGGCCATCAGAGGAAGCTCCTCCGCTTGCGGGTGAAGAACAGGAAGGCGTACACGCAGATGAACACGATGCCGCCGAGGGCGAAGGAGATCGCCGACCCGTAGTTGAAGTTGGCGAGCGAGAACGCCTGTTGGTACGCGTACATGTTGGGGGTGAAGTCCGAGCCGATCGTGCCCGCGGCGAGGTATCGCAGGATCTGCGGTTCGTTGAAGAACTGCAGGGTGCCGATGAGCGAGAAGACCAGGATCAGGATCAGGGCGGGCGCGATCAGGGGGATCTTGATCCGCGTCGCGATCTGCCACCGCCCGGCGCCGTCCATCCGGGCCGCCTCGTAGAGCGTCGGGTCGACGCCCTGCAATGCCGCGTACAGGATGATCATGTAGTAGCCGGCCCACTGCCAGGTGACGACGTTGAGCAGCCCGTAGAAGATCAGGTCGCTGCTCAGGAAGTCGGGTGCGGTGGCGCCGAACAGCCCGAAGATGTCGGTGAGCGGGCCGAAGCCCCGACTGTAGAGGAACCCCCACATCACGGCCCCGATGACGGTGGGGATCGCGTACGGAAGAAAGATCATGAGGCGGGAGAAGCGCGCGAACAGTGTGGTCACCGAGTCCAGGATGAGAGCCATCACGAGCGCGATGATGATCTGCACCGGGATCGAGACGAGCGAGAAGCGGACGACGAACCACGCCCCGGACAGGAAGCTCGGGTCGGTGAACGCCTTCACGTAGTTGTCGAAGAGAACGAAGCTGGTGCCGCCGATCAGCTTCTTCTGGAAGAGACTGAGGTACAGCGCGTACGCCAGCGGGGCGATGAGGAACGCCAGGAACACGACCCCGAACGGCCCGACGAAGAACCACCCCATCAGGTGCTCGCGAAGGTGTACCTTGCCACGGATCGTGCGCGTCTCAGGCTTTGTACGCGCTGCGCGCTTCTCGGTCAGGGATGTCATTGTGGTCTCCGGGACGTGGACGCTGAGGGGGGAGGGTGGGCCGGCCGCCCAGTGCCGGCGCGGCCCACCCAGCCGGTCACTGAACGGTGAAGCCTTGTTCCTTGGCGTACTTCGCCACGTCCTCCTGGAGCCGGTCGGCAGCCTGCGATCCGGTGATGGACCCCTTGATGACCTCGCTGACCTGCTTTTCCATCGCGTCGAGGTAGTACTGGCCGAAGGGGGCGTACTGGACGCCCTGGTAGGCGTCGGCGGCGGGGACGTAGACCTCCTTGTTCGCCTGCTGACCGCCGAAGAACGCCACCTTCAGGTCGACGAAGGCGGGATCCTTGAGCGCCGTGAGGTTCAGCGGGAAGATGATCTGATTGGTCCAGCCGTCGGTGAGCGACTCCTTGTCGGCGTAGAGCCCGTAGGCGACCTTCGCGGCCAGTTCCGGCTTCTTCGCCTGCTTGGTCACCGAGAACGCCGACCCACCCCAGTTCACCTGCACCGGGTTGGCTGGGTCCCACTGCGGCAGCGGCGCCACCGCGAACTTGCCGGTGTCCTGGCCCTTGCCGACGCCCGCGCCGGTGAGGTAGCCGGGTGCCCACGCGGCCGAGATGTACGTCGCGTAGTTGCCGTTGATCACGCCGGAGATGTACTCCGGGGTGAACTGGTTCTGCGTGCCGACCAGGCCCTTCTTGGCCAGGCCACCCCAGTAGTCCAGCACGTCCTTGGAGGCCTGGTCGTTGAGCTTCACACCGATGGCGTTCGGCTGCGCCGGATCGGAGGTGAAGGGCGTGGCACCCTTCTGGATCTGGAGCGCCATCAGGACCGCCGGCACGTTGGCGCCGAAGTCCCCGAAGAGCGGACCACCGGCGTCCTTGACCTTCTGCGCGGCCTGCTCGTACTCGGCCCAGGTCTTCGGCGGCGTGATCTTGTACTTGTCGAAGATGTCCTTGCGGTAGATCATGCCCATCGGGCCGCCGTCGACCGGGACGCCGTAAACCGCGTCACCGACCGACACGTCCTTCCAGGCACCCTCGCTGTAGTTGGCCTTGACCGCGTCGAAGCCGTACTTCTTGATGTCGACGAGCGCGCCCTGGATCTGGAACGTCGGAATCCGGTCCGCCTCGACCATGATCACGTCAGGCGCCCCGGTGCCCGCCGAGATGGCGGTCTGGAACTTGTCGTACTCGTCGCTGCCCTGGCCGACGTTGGTCCAGCAGACCTGCACGTCGTCGTGCTGCTTGTTGAAGTTGTCGACGACGAGCTGGGTGTTGGGGTACCAGCCCCACATCGTCACGACCGGCACGTTCTGCTTGGTGATGGTGTTCGTGCAATTGCTCGCGTCGCTGCCGCCCTCGTCGGAGGAGCAGGCGACGAGGCCGCTCCCCGCCGCGAGCATGACTACCGTGGCGAGTATTCGTCTTCTCTTCATTGAGATGGTTCCCTTCGGCGATGGCGGTGCACAGCATCCGTGCGCTGGCGGGCGCCACCGGGGCAGGAAGCCCTGCTCCCGGTGGCGTCGCCGGCGAGGGCTCCTAGCGCTTGAACAGGCGCGGCGCGAGGTCGATGAGGTTCTTCTGCCACACGTCCCAGCCGTGCGGCCCCGGGGTGACCCCGTCGAACTCGTAGCGGATACCGAGGTTGTTCAACGTGGTCAGCGATGCCATGAAGCTCGGGTACACGAAGTCGGTCTGGTCACCGACGTACAGGCGCAGCATCTTGGTGCCGTTGTTGATCGCCGCCACGTCGACGCCGGTGCCGCTGCCGAACCCGGCCGAGAACGCCGCGACGTAGGCGAACTCGCCCGGGTAGGCCCGCAGCACGCCCAACGCCTGCCCGCCGCCCATCGACAGGCCGGCGAGGGCCTGCTGCGACGGGTCGCTGGAGATGTTGTAGCGGGCACGGGCCGTCGGAACGATGTTCTCCCGCAACTCCCGGTTGAAGTTCGAGGAGTTGCCGTTGCCCATCACGACGACCATCGGCGTGAGGTCACCGTCGAGGAACTGATGGTCGAGGATCTGCTTGGCGCGGCCCATCTCGACCCAGTCCGTGTAGTTCTGGCCGCTGCCGTGCTGCAGATAGAGGACCGGGTACGGCTGCGTCCGGCCCGGGTCGTACCCCGGCGGGGTCCACACCAGTGCGGTGCGGTCCTGGCCGGCCACCGTGCTGGCGTAGGTCATGCTCTCGGCCTTGCCGCCGCGACCGGCGGGTACGTCGGACAGCAGTCGGGCCCCGGGCCCAGGGATGAAGAAGGTGCTCCACATCGGTTCGGTGGTGACAGTCGTCGGGTTCGAGGCGTCCTTCACCGCGACCCGGTCCACGATCAGCCGGTAGTAGTAGAACCAGGGCTTCAGCGGACCCACGGTCGCCCGCCACCGGTCACCGTCGCGGGTCAGCGGCATTCGCAGCCAACTGCCCCCCGGCGCGACGTTCGCCCAGACCGTGACGTGCTGAGCGTCAGTGAAGTCCGTGGTGGTCTCGAAGGTGACGAACCCGTCCTCCGTGACGAAGGGCGTCGGGGTGGTGCCGGCCGGCGGTGGAGTGAACTCCCGCTTGAGCGGCTGGTGATCGGGGCTCGGCCCGTGGTCCCGCACGTGACCGAACAGCCGCGGCAGGAAGTCGACGAGGTTCTCCTGCCAGGTAGTCCAGTTCGCGCCGCCGTCCGGGTTGACCCCGTCGAACTCGAACCGGACGTCGGCGCGGCCCAACGCCTTCGTCAGCCGGTAGGTGGCGTTGTACGCGGGATCGGTGACGTTGCCCGTGTACAGGCGGAGCAGCTTGACGCCGCGGTTGATCGCCTTGGCGTCCCGGTGGTCGATCTCCGGAGCCGACGTGCCCGAGAACCAGCCGACGTAGCCGAACTGACCGGGCTTGGTGAGCGCCGCGCGCACCGCGTCCGTCGCGCCGTCGGACACACCCGCGATCGCCTGGTGCGCCGGGTCGCGAAGGACCCGGTAGTTGTCGGTGACCGCCTTCCGGAGGTCCGTCAACTCCTTGTCGCCCGAGGCGTCGTTGATCACCACCACCATCGGGCTCAGGGCGCCGGCGGCCGAGAGGTTGTCGAGGATCTGCTTGGATCGACCGAGATCGAGCCAGTCGGTGGCGGCCACACCATCGCCCGACTGCAGGAAGAGCGTCGGGTAGCCCTTCGCGCCCTTGGCCGTGTAACCCGGTGGCGTCCAGACCAGGGCGGAGCGCTGCGCGTTCCTGGTCCGATAGGTCAGCGTCTCGACCTTCCCGCCGGTGCCTGCCGGCGCGTCGACCAGCCACCGTGCCGAGTCACCCGCGACGAGGAAGGTGCTCAGCAGCGGGTTGGACGCGACACCGGTGCTGTTCGTCGGGTCCTTGATGGTCAAGGTGTCGTCGGCGGTGAGCTGGTAGTTGTACAGCCCGGGCTCCAGCGCGCCGAGAACACCCGACCACACGTCGCCCCGGCGGGTCAGACCGAACTCCGCCCAGGTGGCGGACGGACCGAAGTTTCCCTCGACGACGACCTGCGAGACGGTGCCCAGGTTCTCCTGGACGTACGCTGCCGGGACGGTGAACGTGGCGTAACGGTCTGCGGAGACGTCCAGCCACGGCGTGTCCGCCGCTGCTGGCTGCGGCGCGAGGAGAACCGCCGCGGTGGCGATGACCCCGGCGGTGAACGCCGCCGAGAGCCGCCGGCGTACGCCCAGCCGGCGTAAACGCCCGTGATACTGTTCGGTAGTCACACTCCACTCCTTTCAAGTGCCGGCAGCGGATGCGACCCGACTGGCCGGCTCAACTCAACGGTGGATCTGGCCGTGCGTGCTGAATGCACCTCCTTCAGACTGCTGCCACGGGCACTGTTGACCTGATCGCTCTGTCCGGAGCGATCAGGCTCGTCCACCCATGGACGGATGTCATGGTCGTGCCGCGCTCGTCGGTGGTGCCGTCGAGCTGCGCACGACGAGGCTGGTCGGAAGCACGATCTGGCTTGGCTCGTCCCACTCGCCGGTCACCAGTGACTTCAGCATCCGGGCGGCTTCGTACCCGAGTTGGTACATCGACTGGTCCACTGTGGTCAGACCCGGCTCGGTCAACGCCGACTCGGGGATATTGTCGAACCCGACGACGGACAGGTCCCCCGGCACGGAGAACCCCAGTTCCCTGGCGACCTCCAGCACCTTGAGGGCCATCCCGTCGCTCGCCGCGAAGATCGCCGACGGCGGGTCCGGTCGTTGCAGCAGGACGCGCGCCAAGGGAGTCGCCGACTCGGGGTTGAAATCCCCCCGGCCGATCAGCATCGGGTCGACTGGGACGCCGGCGTTTGTCAGCGCGGCCCGGTAGCCCTCCTCCCGCGACCAGGCCGAGGCCAGGCTGTCGCGGCCGGCGATGAACCCGATGCGCCGATGACCCAGGCCGAGCAGGTGCTCGACAGCGGTGGTGGCGCCAGCGAGGTTGTCGGAAATCACCGAGGGCGCCGTCGAGCCCCGCACCGGGTCGATGGCCACGACCGGCGTCCGGGTCCGGAAATCACCCCAGGGCGTGACGACGATGCAGCCGTCGGTGAGGGTGCCCGACAGGCGGGTCAGGTGCCGCTGCTCCCAACCCTCCGAATACGACCCGTAGAGGTCGCTGTTGGCGTAAATGATCAGATCGAAGCCCGAGCGGCTCAGCGCCTTCATCACGCCCTTGAGCACCTCGGCCGTGTAGGACTGAAAGCTGTGCGCCACGAGGCCCAGAACGTTGGTGCGGCTGCGCCGAAGGCTGGTGGCCACCAAGCTCGATTCGTAGCCGAGCTGCTCGATGGCGGAGCGAACCTGAGCGACCGTGCGAGCACTGACGCCGTAATGGCCGTTGACGACGCGCGAGACGGTGGCGGTGGAAACGCCGGCGGCTCGGGCGACATCACTCATGGTTACCGGCGCATTGACTTTAATCATGCCGCTCTCTCTGGACTGCAATCGTTATCGGTTACGTTTCCAGGATGTTGCCAACGTAACTGAGAACGATTACGAACACAAGACCTCTTCGCCCTTACCCGACCAGCGAGAAGAACGTCCTAACTGGATACCCGCAAGGCGGCGGCCGCCGTTGCGTAGAACGCAATCGGCAGCCTCCGCCCGGGGGTCGAAGTGGGTTCGATTACTGCGCTGGTGCTACCCGTTGACAACAGGACGGCACGCTCCGTCAAGAACGATTACCGACCGGGGTGAACGATCACAACTGCCGTACTTCGGCGGTCCCGGTAAAGACCTTCGACGTCGGCCGGTCCGGGTCCGCACCGATGACAAAGGTGCCGGCGTGGGTACGGTCGGCAACCGAGAAGCCGACGTACACCTCGATCTCCCCGGCCTCCACCGCGTAGGTCATGCTCCGGTCGTAGAAACCGAGCTGGCCCGTGGGGAGCTCGAACCGCACCGCCACCCGCTGGCCGGCGGCGGCCTCGACGCGGGCGAAGGCCTTCAGCTCCAGCACCGGTCGGGTGATCGTGGCCTGCGGGTCGCGGACGTAGAGCTGCACGACCTGCTCCCCCGCCCGCTGTCCGGTGTTGGTGAGCGTGACCTCGACACCGACGCTGTCCCCGGCGCGGACCTCGGCGCTCTGCACCGTGGCGTCGTCGATCACGAACGAGGTGTACCCGAGGCCGTGGCCGAAGACGTATCGCGGGGCGACCGGCGAATCCACGTAGTCGCCGTGCCAGTGTGACCGCCCGCCGGACACCTTGTGGCCGTAGAAGACGGGGATCTGGCCCACGCCACGGGGATACGAGATCGGCAGCTTCCCGCTCGGGCTCACCTCACCGAGGAGCACCTCGGCGATCGCCTGCGCCCCGGTCTCCCCCGGCAACCAGGCCATCAGCACCGCGGCGCACTCCTCGTGCAGGAAGTCGCCGCCCACGGGTCGGCCGGCGACGAGCACCGCCACGACGGGTGTGCCGGTGGCGACGACGGCGCGGACCAATTCCTCCTGCACACCCGGCAGGTCCAGACTGGACCGGTCCCGCGACTCACCCGTGGTGGCCCCGGGGGTCAGCCCCGAGCGGTCCCCCAGGACCAGCACCGCGACGTCGGCCGCCGCGGCGACCGCGACCGCCTCGGCGAACCCCTCCGTCGACGGGTCGAGCACGTCGCAGCCCGGGGCGAAGCGCAGCCGGTCGCCCAGCCGCGCCGCGAGCTCGTCCCGCACCGTCGGCACCCCGTGGGTGCTCTCGTCGATCTCCAGATCGTCCGGGATCGTCATCATCTCGCCGAGCAGGCCGCGCCGCTTGCGCGCCTCGACCAACGCCTCGATGTGGGCCGCGAACGAGTAGTCACCGAGCAGGTGTCGGGCATCGTCGGCGTTCGGGCCGATGAGAGCGACCGTTCCGGCTCCCCCGGGCAACGGCAGCACACCGTCGTTCTTGAGCAGGACGAGGCTGCGGCGGGCGATCTCCAGCGCCACGTCCCGGTGCCGCCCGGCGTTCGCCGACGTCGCGGCAGCGTCCTCGTCGACGTACGGGTTCTCGAAGAGCCCGAGTTCGACCTTGTGTCGAAGGACGCGTGCGACCGCCTCGTCGAGTTGGGCCTCGCTGACCTCGCCGGTGTCCAGGGCGCGGGTGAGGGCGTCCGCGTACGCGTCCGTCGCCGGCAGTTCGACGTCCACGCCCGCGCCGAGGCCCACCGTCGCGGCCTGCTGCTTGTCCTGCGCGAAGTGGTGGTACGAGTGGAGGTCGTTGACGGCGAAGTAGTCGGACACCACGCTGCCGGTGAAGCCCCACTGGCCGCGCAGGACGTCGGCGAGGAGTTCCCGGTTGGCATGGCAGGGGACGCCGTCGAGCTCGTGGTAGCCGGCCATCACCGACTGGAGCCCGCCCTCGCGGACCGCCGCCTCGAACGGATACAGGTACACCTCGCGCAGCAGACGCGGCGGCAGGTGGGCCGGCGCCCAGTTCAGCCCACCCTCGGACGCCCCGTAGCCGACGAAGTGCTTGGCGGTGGCCAGGACGCCGTCGGTCAGGTCGGCGCCCTGGAGGCCCTTGACGAACGCCACCCCCATCCGGGACACCAGGTACGGGTCCTCGCCGTAGGTCTCCTCCGTCCGGCCCCACCGGGGGTCGCGCACCACGTCCAGCACCGGCGAGAGCCCCTGGTGGCTGCCCATGGCGCGCATCTGCGCGCGAACGGCGTCCGCCAGTTGCCGGTTGAGCTCCGGCGCCCAGGTGCTCGCGACGCCGATGGCCTGCGGGAAGATGGTCGCCTCGCGGGCCATCACCCCCGAGCAGACCTCCTCGTGCACGATCGCCGGGATCCCCAGCCGGGTCTCGGTCACCAGGAAGCGCTGGATCGCGTTGGCGACCCGCGCCACCTGCACCGCCTTCAGGCTGGTCGCGCCCGCGACGCGGGTCACGTGCCCCAGGCCGTGTCCAAGGATCGGCCGGGCCCGCTCGGCCGCGAACCGACCACCCTCCAGCAGGGCGAACGCCCACGTGCTGCCCAGCTGCGCGAGCTTCTCCTCGCGGGTCATCCGGGCCAACAGGTCCGACACCCGTTCGTCGACGGGCGCGGTCGCATCGGCGTAGGTCGCCTCGATCTCCGGCTCAACAGTGGTCACCCGGTCACCCCAATCACCGCGACAAGCTGGTCTTTCGGTCGGGGGCAGGCCCCTCGGGGGCGTGCCGGCCAGACATTGATCCAGGTGCCGTGTTCCCTTACGTAAACGTAATCGGTAACGTTTACATAGATCGAAAACGTAATCGAAGACGATCACGTTGTCCAGAGCTCGCACCGCCTCCACCACCCCTCGGTCCCGGCGCCCGGGCAGAGCTGTCCGCGTCGGACCCGCACGAAGGGAGCCAGCCCTGAACACCCACCCCGACAGCGCGCCGGAGAACGGCGTGCACACGGCCCGCCTGACCCTGGACCCCCGCCGACGCGTCGCACCGGTGCCACGCCGGCTCTTCGGCTCGTTCGTCGAGCACCTGGGTCGCTGCGTCTACACCGGAATCTTCGAGCCGGGGCACCCGACGGCCGACGCCGACGGCTTCCGGGGCGACGTCCTCGCGCTGGTGCGCGAGTTGGGTGTCACCACGGTGCGCTATCCCGGCGGCAACTTCGTCTCCTCCTACCGCTGGGAGGACGGCGTTGGCCCGGTCGACAAACGACCGGCGCGGCTCGACCTCGCCTGGCACAGCCTGGAGACCAACGCCTTCGGGCTCGACGAGTTCATGCGCTGGGTGAGCAAGGCCGAGGTGGATCCCATCATGGCGGTCAACCTCGGTACCCGTGGCACCGCCGAGGCCGTCGACCTGCTGGAGTACGCCAATCACCGCGGTGGGAGCCACCTCGCCGACCAGCGCCGCGACAACGGTGCCGTCGACCCGTACGGGATCAAGCTGTGGTGCCTGGGCAACGAGATGGACGGCCCGTGGCAGGTGGGTCAGCGCAGCGCCACCGAGTACGGGCGGCTCGCGGCGCAGACCGCGAAGGCCATGCGCCGCTTCGATCCCGATCTCGAACTGGTCGCCTGCGGCTCCTCACACCTCGGTATGCCGACCTTCGGCAGCTGGGAGCGCGACGTGCTGACCGAGGCGTACGACGACGTCGACCTGATCTCGCTGCACGCCTACTACCAGCCGGTCGACGACGACCTGGCCAGCTTCCTCGCCTCGGCCGAGGACATGGACAGGTACATCGACGCCGTCACAGCCATCGCCGACTCGGTCGGAGCGATCCGTCGGTCGACCAAGAAGATCATGATCGCGTTCGACGAGTGGAACGTCTGGTACCAGTCCGCCGCCCCGTCCACGCCGCCGAGCGGCGAGGACTGGCCGGTCGCGCCGCCACTGCTGGAGGACCACTACAGCGTGGCCGACGCGGTCGTCGTCGGCGGCCTGCTCATCAGCCTGCTGCGGCACAGCGACCGGGTGAGCGCGGCCTGCCAGGCCCAACTGGTCAACGTCATCGCACCGATCATGACCGAGGTGGGCGGCTCGGCCTGGCGCCAGACCATCTTCCACCCCTTCGCCCGCACCGCCCGGCACGCCCAGGGCACCGTGCTGGACGTGCTGCGCGACGGCAGCACGACGACCACCGACCGCTACGGTGAGATCGACGCGGTAGACGCGGTCTCCACCTGGGACGACAGCACCGGGGAGATGACCGTCTTCCTCGTCAACCGCGTCCTGGACACCCCGGCCGAGGTGACCATCGACGTGGCCGGCGCGAAAGTCACCGACATCAGCGAGTGCGTCACCGTCGGCGGCACCGACCTGCACGCCAAGAACACGGCCGACGGTCCGGACCACGCCGCACCACGCTCCAACGACACGGCACGCGGCGCCGACGCCAGCGTCCAGCTGACTCTTCCGCCCGCGTCCTGGACGATGCTGCGCCTGCGCGCCACCGACACGACCCCGTGACCGGCTGACGCGGTCCCGGACGCGCCCCGGCCGCGCATTCCCTGGCGTAACCAGGGGTGCGCGGCCGGGACTTCCCCACCACAGGGAGTACGGCGTCGAGCCCGCTGTTACCGGGCGTCGACCGGATCGCTGCGGGACTCGTTGAAGAGCCTGTCGCCCTGGTAGCGGGCGACCACCGGCGCGTTCAGCTCACCGTGGACGGTCTTCTGCAGTCGGGCGACCCCGTGGTGCACCGGGGCCGACCCGAGGCGGGTGTCACCCGCGTAGAAGTCGACCCGACCGGAGGGCGTCGACGTGCCGGTGCTGACCGCGCCAACCGTCGCGGTGGCGGTGACCTTCGTGTGGTGCGACCCGCCCGCCGGTGACGTGGTGACGTCGAGACCGGTGGTGGTGGCCCGGAACGCCAGGGTGCGCAGGTAGTGGTTCAGCAGCGGACGCCACACGTGCCAGGTGTGCACGCCCGGCACGTTGTACTCGTCCAGCTCGACGCCGGCGGCCCGCAGAGCGGCGGCGTTGCGCTGCGAGTTCTCGGCGATGTTGCCCAGGCGGTCCTGGAGCCCGGTACCGATCATGATGCCGCCGGCCACCGCCTTCATGCTGTCGACCTGCGCCGGGGTGGCCGCCGGGCCGCCCGCGCTCCAGGCCGCGTGGTAGCCGAACAGGTCGGTGTGGTCGTACATGATGGTGTATGCCCGGCTGCCCCCGGCGGAGAAGCCGGCGAACGCGCGGTCCTGCGCCCGGGTCGAGACGTGGTAGTTCTGCTCGACGAACGGGAAGATGTTGTTCCGTAGTTCGTTGACGTAGCCCTCGTTGCCACCGGGCAGGCCGTTGAAGTCGGAGGACACGATCACCATGGGCTGCGCCGCGCGGTCCTTGATCGCGTTCTCCAGGATGAGGTGGGCCACGCCCTGCATCGTCCAGGCGGTCGAGTGGTCGCCGCTGCCGTGGCTCAGGTAGAGGGTCGGGTACGGCGTGGCCCGGTTGGGGTCGTAGCCGTGCGGCAGGTAGACGACGATGTCGTGGACGCCGGCCGGGTTGGTCGACAGCGGCGAGGTGTACCGCCGGGACTCCAGCCGGCCGACCTTGGCGACGGGCGCCTGGTAGCCGGTGTCGTACGTCGGGAACTTCTTACTGGCCGGGACGTAGATCGTGCTGCGGACCGCGCCGGGCGCTCCCGGGTACTGCGGCTGGAGCTGCCACCTGTTGGCGGGGTCGTCGTGCAGGGCACAGCCGGTGGCGAGCTCGTTGGCGCAGTCGTGGGTGAACGCGTAGCGGAAGGTGCCCGCGGGCAGCGGGGTGGTGAAGGTCCACACCCCGTCGGGGCCCTTCCGCATGGCCTGGGTGTGCCACGGGGTGGCCGCGACGTCGCCGGGTCGCCACTCGGCGGGCGGCCGCGCGTCGCCGCAGTCCTGGCATCCGATGGTCTCCGGCCGGGAGTAGAACCAGTCGCCGTAGACGTGGACCTGCTGGACGCCCTCGGGCGCCCGGTACCGGAAGGTGACGCTGTAGCCGGTCGGGGGCTTGTCGGTGCGGGTGACGGTCGGGCCCAGGGGCGCGGGCGGTGCCGCCGAGGCCGCCGGGGCGGCGGCCGTTGCGGCCGTGACGGTGATGGCGGCGAGCAGTGCGAGCATCAGCCGGCGTGCCGGTGCCGGCCTCGGGGGACGGGGAGGTGCGACGGGCATGTTCCTGCTCCCTCTTCGGCGTGTGGTCAGACCGCATCGAGCGGCCGACCGACCATTCGATGGTGAGGTGGAAGGGATACCAGTAACGAGCGATGCAGCTGTGCGAGCGCTAACATCGTTCCCTGTCGAAACAGAACCATGAATTGCATTGACGGTCAAGAAGGAAATCGAAACTGAAAATGGCGTCCAAACAATTCGGGCGCGCTTCAGCGGCGCCAGGACGACTGGCGCGCGAATTCTCTGTCGGGTCAATGTGGTAAAGAAATTCGCGCGCCAGCCGCCGGTGGTCCAGAAACGCACCCGCAGCGACCGACAGACGTGGTTATTCGACCGCTGGCTGCAACCTCCCGTCGACTCTCCGCGAAATGGTGGTGTACTCGTCGCGCAACTCCTCCGGAAGGACCCAGGCCGGGGCGTCCTGCCACGCCAGCGGGCGGAGGAACCGTCGGATCGACGTGGCGCCCACCGACGTGTGCACGGCGTTGGTCGACGGCCAGGGTCCACCGTGGTGCTGGGCCCACGACACCCGGACACCGGTGGGGTAGCCGTCGAAGACGATGCGACCCGCACGGGCGGCGAGCACGTCGACCAGCCGGCGCACGACCCGGGCGTCGTCGCCCGTCCCGCGGTGCAGCGAGCCGGTCAGCGACGGCGGGACGGTGGCCAGCGCGGCGTCGAGATCGGCGTCGTCGTCGTACCGGACCACCACCAGGAGCGGGCCGAAGCACTCGTCGGCGAGCTCGGCGGTCAGGCCGGCGAGGCCAACCTCCAGGAGGGCCGGGGCCACGGTGAAGCCCGCGCCGGGGTCGACAGTGGGCCGCGCCGAGACCCGGGCGCCGGCCCGCTCGAACTCCGTGGCCCGATTCTCGTACGCGTCCCGGATGCGCTCGTTGAGCAGGACGGTGCCACCCGACGCGTCGACCCTGGCCCGCAGCGCGTCGACCACGCGGTCACCACCCGGATCGGATGGGATGAACGCCAGGCCGGGCTTGGTGCACAGCTGACCGCCCGAGTTCGTGAAGGAGCCGAACAACCCCTCGGCGATCTGGTCTGCCCGGGCGGCGGCCGCGTCGGGCAGGATGACGATCGGGTTCACGCTGCTCAGTTCGGCGTACAGGGGAATGGGGTCGGGTCGCTCGTCGATGGCCGCCTGGATGGCGCGGGCGGCGTTGACCGAGCCGGTCAGGGCGGCCGCGCGGATCGCCGGGTGACGCACCAGCAAACGGCCGGCCTGCTCCCCGTAGACCGTCGCGACGACACCCTCGGGCCCGCCGAGGTCGCGGACGGCCGACTCGATCGCGGCGGCCGAGGCGTGCGAGGTCAGCGGGTGCGACGGGTGGGCCTTCAGGATCGTCGGACACCCGGCGGCGAGCGCGGCGGCCGTGTCACCGCCGACGACCGAGAAGGCGAACGGGAAGTTGCTGGCTCCGAAGACGGCGACCGGCCCGAGGGGTACGAGCATCCGCCGCAGGTCCGGGCCGCGTCCGAGCGGTGTGTCGGCAGCGTGGTCGATGGTCGCCTCGACGTACGCCCCGTCGCGCAGCACGTCACCGAACATCCGGAACTGCAGCGCCGCCCGGGTGAGTTCCTGGTCGAGTCGCGCGTGGCTCAGCCCGGTCTCCGCCTCGGCGGTGGCGACCAGATCCACTCGACGGGACTCCAGCGACGCGGCGATCGCGTCCAACAACTCCGCGCGGCCGAGCCTCCCGCGGGCGGCCAGCCACTGCGCCGCCGGGGATGTTTGAGCGGCGATCATCTCCAGCCGAGACTCGTCGGTCTCGGTGAGATCCGTCGCGCGACGCTGACCGTCGCGCGGATCGACCGTGATGACCACGTTCACAGCAGTCCTCTCCTTACCAGATTGCCCATGAGATCGCGGACGCCGAAGTGCCAGGGCTCGCACTCCTCCGCGTACCGCACCCGGTTGACCAGGGTGCCGAGCGCCGGGCAGCTGATCCGTACCACGTCGTCGACCTTGTGGGTGAAACCCTCACCGGGGCGGTCCCGGTCCTGGATGGGCGCGAACATGGTGCCGAGCATCAGGGCTGCGCCGTCGGGATAGTGGTGGTGCGGCCCGATCAGCTGTCGGACCAGTTCCTCGGGATCGCGCGACATCTGGGTCATCTCGGAGACCGCCTCCAGGTGGAAGCCGTCCTCGCCGCGAACCTCCAGGCGCACCTCAAGTTCGCGGACCCGATCCATGTCGAACCGGTCGTCGAAGAGCCGGATCAGGGGGCCGAGAGCGCAGGAGGCGTTGTTGTCCTTTGCCAGGGGAAGCAGGAGCGCCGAGCGGCCCTCGATGTCGCGCAGGTTCACGTCGTTGCCGAGGGTGGCGCCGACGATCCGGCCACTGGACGCGACGATGAGCGTGACCTCGGGTTCCGGGTTGTTCCAGGTCGACGCGGCGAGCACGCCGACCGGAACGGCGGTGCCGACGGCGGAGAGGATCTGTCCCTTGGTGAAGATCTCGGCGTCCGGGCCGATTCCGACCTCCAGGTACTGACTCCACATGCCCTCGGCGACCAGCAGACTCTTGAGCCGGTCCGCCTCCGGCGAGCCCGCCTCCAGGCTGTGCAGGTCGACACCGACGTCGGCGAGCATGCGGTGTCGGATGTCCGCTGCCAGCGCCAGGTCCCCCCGCGCCCGTTCCTCGATCACCCGTTCGATCATGGAGATCGGGAAGGTCACCCCGGCGGCCTTGAGTGCCTGGAGGTCGACCGGAGCGAGCAACCAGGGCCGGCCATGGTCCCGGGTCGCGGACCCCGTGTTGGCCAGGATCTCCCCGAAGTCGCCCACCCTCGGCCCGTCGAGCCCGGCCACCGTCGCGGCGGGATCGGGCAGCTCGCAGATGTCGCGGACGGTCGGGAACCGGTGGCTGATGTCGATGACCTGGCCGTCGCGGACGGTCACCGGCGAGGGGCCGTCGCCGGACGGGTCCCAGATCCGGCCGATGAGGACGCTGTCGGCGTCGTCCGGCAACGCCTCGGCGGCGGTACCGACCCAGTCCGCGTCCGCGGCCCACCCTCGGGGCCGTGGCACGGTCATGAGTTGCTCTCCAGGTTGAAGAAGGACCGCTCGTCGCGGGGACGGATGTCGAAGACGGCGTCCTGGAACATCCGCAGCGGGTGCGGTGTGAAGGGGTGCCGCTCGATCGCGGCGAGATCCACCTCGATGCCCAGGCCGATTCCGGTCGGGATGAGGATGTCGCCGTCGTCGGTGAGCACCAGCCGCTCGTTGGTGATCTCGGGACGCCAGGGCACGTCGGTCGCCATGATCTCCAGGTACCGGAAGTTCGGCAGCGTCGCCCCGAGTTGCAGCGTCGCGGCCGTGCTCAGTGGACCGCTCGGGTTGTGCGGCGCGAAGCCCACGTAGCTGGTCGCGGCGAGCGTGGAGATGAAGGCCAGCTCGGCGATCCCGCCGGCGTGCGTCACGTCGGGCTGGACGAAGTCGACCGCCTGGCGGGCCAGCGCCGGCGCGAAGCCCTGCCGCCCGTACCACCGCTCCCCCGCGGCGATCGGCACCGGCGACGCGCGGCGGATGTCGACGAGCGCGTCAAGGTTGTCCGGTGGGCAGGGCTCCTCGAACCACACCGGGTCGAACTGGGCGATCTCGTTGGCGACCTTGATGGCGTGCCGGACGTCGAAGCGGCCGTGCCCCTCGACGAACAGTTCCACCTCCCGGCCCACCGCCTGGCGGACGGCGTCGAGCTGGGCGAGCACCCGGTCCAACTGCGCGGTGGTGATGGTGAGGTCGTAGTTCTCGAACGGGTCCCACTTGAGGCCCCGGAAGCCGGACTCCACCGTCCGGCGCGCGGCGGCCGCGTAGTCCTCCGGCGTGACGGCGCCGGAGAACCAACCATTCGCGTACGCGCGGACCCGGTCGCGGGTCGCACCGCCGAGAAGCCGGGAGACCGGTACGCCGAGCTCACGTGCCGAGATGTCCCAGAGGGCCATCTCCAGCGAGCTCAACGCGGTCATGATGACCGGTCCGCCGCGCCAGTACCAGTCCCGCGCGGTCTCGTAGAGGATCTTCGAGATGCTTGTGGGATCCTGGCCCACCACCGCCTCGGCCAGCTCGGCGATGGCACCCTGGACGGCGCGTTCCTTGCCCTCCAGGGTGGCCTCACCGAGCCCGATGATCCCCTCGTCGGTGTGGACGCGCACGATGACGAGGTTCGTACGGTAGAAGTCGACGACGAGTGTGTCGACAGAGACGATCTTCATCTTTCGGCTCAACCCTTCACCGCACCGGCGGTCATGCCGGACACCACGTACTTCTGGACCAACAGGTAGAAGGCGACGGCGGGCAACGTGAACAGGAAGGCGACAGCCATCACCGTCTGGATCGGTGTACCCAGTTCGCCGATGAAGTTCGCGATACCGACGGAGGCGGGTTGCAGATCGGGGTTGAAGATGAACGTCACCGCGAACACGTACTCGTTCCAGGCGTGGAAGAAGGCGATGACCGCGGTGGCCGCGATCGACGGCGCGATGAGCGGCACGTTGATGCGGGTCAGGGTGGTGAAGGGCCGGGCACCGTCGGCGCGCGCGGCTTCCTCCAGCTCCTTCGGGATGCCGTCGATGGCGCCCTTGAGGATCAGCGCGACGATCGGCAGGACGAAGGCGGAGTTCACCAGGACGAGGCCGGTCAGCGAGTCGAGCAGTTCGAAGCGGCGGAACAGCGCGAACAGCGGGACGACCATCAGCGCCTCGGGGAGCATCTGCGTAAACAGCAGCACGACGGTCAGCACGGCCTTGCCCCAGAACGAGAACCGGGACAGCGCGTAGCCGAGCGGAATGCCCAGGCCGACGGAGAGAACCATGGTGCCGACGGCGATGATCAAACTGTTGAGCAGCCACCCGGCCGCCTTGCCCTCGGCCAGCGCGTCGACGAAGACCCCGAACTGGCCGAGGTCGGGTGTGAGCCGGGGGTGATCGGCGAAGAGGTCGCTGTTGCTGGACAGTGCCGTGACGAACATCCAGTACAGCGGGAACACCGCGACACCCAGCACGACGAGCACGGCGACGATCCGTGCGGTGACACCGAAACGGAAGCGCCTCATCGGACGTCCCCCTTCTCCACGGCACGGGCGACCAGGCGGCTGCCGATGATGACGATGAGCGAGATGACGACGCCGACCATTCCGATGGCCGCCGCCGATCCGAGTTCCTTCGAGTCGAACGCCTGCGAGTAGAGGTCGATGACGAGCGTCTCGGTGGCACCGACCGGTCCGCCCTTTGTCATCAGCCAGATCAGCTCGAACCGCCGCAGCGACCAGATCGTCATCAGCAGGGCCAGCAGACCCACGGTCGGCTTGATGACCTGCCAGGTGACGGCGCGGAAGGTGGCCCATCGGCCGGCGCCGTCCACGGTCGCGGCCTCGTTGAGGTCCTGCGGAACGGACTGCAGCGCGGAGAGCAGCACCACCGAGGTGAACGGGAACAACTGCCAGATGGTCGTGGCGAGCACCGCGGGGAGCGCGTAGCGCGAGCTGTCCAGGATCGCGCCGCCGGGCACACCGAGCCCGACCGCGTCGAGGAAGCGGTTCACGACGCCGTACTGGGCATTGAGCATCCAGGTGGCGATCAGCGCGACCGCGATGCCCGGAGCGGCCCAGGGGACGGTCACCAGCGCCCGTGCCACGCCACGGCCGCGGAACTTCCTGTTGAGCAGGAGCGCGACGGCGAGCCCTGCGCCGATCGCGACGACCACACAGGTGATCACGTAGACGAAGGTGATCAGCAGGGTGCGGTGGAACTCGGGGTCGCCGAAGATCCGGTTGAAGTTGTCGAGCCCGACCCACTCGCTGCGGGTGGGGTTGAGCAGCCTCGTCCTGGTGAAGCTGAGGTACACCTCCTGGACGAGGGGTACCGCCTGGAAGACGAGGATGAACAGGGCGGCGGGCGCCAGGAACAGGTACGGCGTCCACTTGCTACCCAGAGGACTGGGCCGACGCCGGCCTGGCGGTGTTGTCTTCGGTGCTCCGGTCTGCTCGACCACAGTCATCGGGTTTGGTCCTTCGTGGGGAAGGACGCTGCCGGCGCACGGGTCGTCGCGCCGGCAGCGTCGCCGTGTCGAGCGGTCAGCGGACCAGTTCGGTCGCCTGCTGCTGGGCACGATCCAGCGCGGACTTGAGGTCGGCCTTGCCCTGCAGTGCCGCGACCACGTTCTGCACGACCACCTTGCGGATGTCCGGCGTCTTGGCCTCGAACCCCAGCACGATCTGCGGCAGGCTGGTCTCGGTGAGTCCGTCGAAGACGGGGAGGAACGGGGTCGCCTTGAGGGACTCCGCGCTGCGCTGCGTGGTGGTGGCGACGCTGCTCGCGCCGAGGATCTCCTGCAGCTTGACCTGGTTCTGCGGCTCCAGCGCCCACTTGATGAAGGTGCCGGCCTCGTCCTTGCCCTCGCTCGCCTCGTTGATCACGATTGGTGCGAGGATCGCGCCCTGCTTGCGGACCGGGAACGGGATGGGCGCGACGTTGAAGTTCAGCTTGGCGTTCTGGCCGCGGGTGGCGGTCACGTAGCCGCCGTTGTTGAGCTCCATCCCGACCTTGCCCTCGGCGAACATCCGCCGGAACGTCGCCGCGTCCGCGCCGCGCGGGATCACGTTCGCGTCGTACAGGTCCTTGAACGCCTGCAGGCCCTTGAGGTTCTCGGGCGAGTTGATCGTCAGGTTCTTACCGTCGGACCACGCGCCGCCGAAGCCGTAGACGTAGTTGAAGATGTCCTGCCAGACGCCGGCCTCCTCGGCCTCCGTCTGGCGGAACGCCAGGCCGAAGACGTCGCCCTTGGTCAGCGACTTCGCGGTGGAGGTGAACTGCTCGTAGGTGGTCGGCGGCGTCGGGATCAGGTCCGCGTTGTAGAACATCGCGTAGTTCGACGCCTCGAAGATGACGCCGTGCCGGACACCGTCGTGGACCATGAACTGGTCCGGCTGCTTGAGCAGGTCGTACTTGCTGGCGTCGATCACCTTGTCCAGCGGCGCGACGAGGCCGGCGTCGGAGGCCGCCTCGAACTCGGGCATGTCGAAGCGGACCAGGTCGGGGCCCTTGCCGCTGCCCATCTGCGTGAGCACGGTCTGGCCGAAGGTCGGGTACGGCACCGCGGCGGCCGAGACCTGGACCTTGGTCTGGCTCGCGTTGAACTCGTCGAGCCACTTGGTCAACAGGGGCCCACGGCCCGGGTCGCCGAAGGTCGAGGCGGCGAAGGTCAGTTTGGTGACGCCGTCGCCGGAATCGCCGTCGGAGCCGCAACCGGTCAGGAGGGTGGCGACCAGGCCGAGGGCACATGTCGCCCTGGCGATGCCGAAACGAGCGCGCTGATTACCCATCGTTACTCCACTGTTACGTATTGACGTCGAACCGATTAAATTGCAACGATCGTAGCGTCATGTGCAACGGTGTCAAGTGGCAATTGCGCATCGCGTCATCTATATTGCACAATGTGCAATGACAGCGACGGCGGTACCCGTCGCGCGAGGGGAGAGACAGCCTTGGCGCAATCGATTCGCCGCGCGATCGACCTCATCCGTCGATCCGCGGAGCACCCGCTGTCCCTTACGGAGGCTGCGGACGTGCTCGGCGTCCACAAGTCCACAGCCCTGCGCATCCTGCAGACACTGGAGTCCGCGCGCTTCGTCCGGCGGACCGGCGCGGGCACCTACGTGCTCGGCAGCGGCCTCATCGAGTTGTCCGAGCTCGCACTCGGCTCGATGGACCTCCGCCAGCCCGCCGCCGCACACCTGCGTGCGCTGCAACGCGAGACCGGCCACACCGTACACCTGGCGCAACTGACCGGCGACGAGATCATCTATATCGACAAGGTGGACAGCCCGGCGTTCGACGCCGTCAAGCTGCCGTCACGGGTCGGACGCGCGGTGTCCATCTACGCGAGTGCCGTGGGCAAGACGATCCTGGCCTACCTACCCCGGCAGGAACGTGACCGCCTGCTCTCCCACGTCGTCTTCGAGAGATTCACCGACACCACCTTCACCGACCACGACGCCCTGGAAGCCGAACTTGCCCGCATCCACGAGTGCGGCTGGGCCATGGACAACGGCGAGCACGACGCCTACGTGATGTGTGTGGCCGCGCCGATCAGGGATTCGCGGGGGCAGGTCATCGCCGCCGCCTCGATCACGGCGATCGAGGTCATCGCGAACCTCGACCAACTGAAGAGCAACCTTCCGCTGCTCCTGGAGACCGCCAACAAGATCTCGTACGAACTCGGCTACGTGCCACCGTCCGTGGCGGGCCCGGACGGTGACGGCCGCTCCGCCACCTGACCGCGCACGTCCGGGCGATCACCGCGTTCCCGGCGTCGACCCGCCGACCATGCGGTGGTGCTCGTCGGTCTCCATGTCGATGAAGGCCTGGATCATGCCCCGGTAGATCCGTTCGATCAGATCCGGGTCGGCGCCGACCTCTCCCGCCAACGTGCGGACCCGGGCCACCACCTGCGCCACCCGGTCCGGCGCACGGACCGCCTGGCCGTCGCTCTTGAGCGGAGCGGCCTGCCGGACCAGCGCCTCCCGCCGGGCGAGCAGCCCGACCAGTTCCCCGTCCAGCGCGTCGATTCGAGCGCGAATCTCGGTCAGCGTCGCCGCAGTCTCTGCCACGCCGAAAATCCTCGCACGGCGGCGACACGATCAGGCGACCCGCTCCGGCCTGCCCGCCCCCGCTCGTACCGGGTGTTGCACGTCCCGAACCTTGCCTGCCCGTACCGGCCGGCCAACCCGGCGGTACGGGCGCCGCCGACTTCCCGCTCGCGTACGCCTCAGCCGCACAGCAGCACCATCGGTCGATGATGGAGTCGCAGGCGCGGCCCGGCCTCAGCGGGCGACGGCGCTGCCGCTGGTGGCGCCGGCGCGAAGGCCCTGATCGATGAATGTGATCAACCAGTTGAAGCTCTCGTCGACGGACGCGTCGATCTGGAACCCCCCGGCCGCCTCCAGGGTCGCGAACCCGTGCAGGACGCTGCGCAGCGTCCGCATGGCGTGGATCTCCTGGCCGGGGTCCAGCCCGTACCCGCTCAGCATGGCCGCCCAGGAGGCGAGCACCCGTTCGCTGGCCGGGATGAACGGATCGTCGGGGCCGGTCGGGCGGGTGGCGTTGGCGGCCGCGTACCGGCCGGGGTGTTCCCGCACGTAGGTCCGCATCGCCTGGGCGCCAGCGGCGAGGGCATCGCTGCCGGACCGGCCCTGGATGGCGTCGCGCATGGTGTCGCCGGCCTCGGTCATGGCCAGGATGGCGATCCGGTGCGCCAGGTCGGCCTGACTGGTGACGTGCTTGTAGAGCGAGGGGGTCTTGATCCCGAGCCGTTCGGCGAGCAGGCCCATGCTGAGGTTGTCGAAGCCGACCTCGTCGACAAGCGCGGCCGCGGCTTCGGTGACCGCCGCCGGGGTGAGCCGGGCCTTAGGCATGGGCCAGCGTCCGGGCGAGGAAGGGCAGGGCCAGGTCGAGCACCTCGTCGGGCGTCTGGACGTGCGGGTAGTGGCCCGCGCCGTCGATGACAGCCAGCTCGCCGAGCCCTCGGGGCAGGTCGGCGAGAATGCGCTCGCCCTCGGCCCGCGGGTCGGCCCAGTCGGGGTCGACGCTGCCCTGGATCACGAGGACCGGGCAGGTGACGTTGGGCAGTTGCCGACCGGCGTCTTCCGGGCTGGTCTTGGCCATGGCCTGGAGGACCTTCATCCGGCCGGGCTCACTCATCGTGGCCTCGATGCGCGCCAGCTCGCCGTGCCAGTCGGCGGGCTTTGCCGGGATCGCCAGGTCCAGGTACTTGCGCCAGTTCGCCAGGCTGCCCCGCACGAGTACCTGCGCCAGTTGGAGGTAGCCGGCCCGGAAGCGCTTCACCCGCACCAATCCGCCGAGGTCGAAGGACTGGGCGCGGGTGAACGGCGCCAGCTCGATGACGCCGGTGATCAGGTCGGGCGCGGTGGCGGCCGCGATGGTCGCCGCACCGCCGCTGATCGACTGGCCGATGATCACGGCCGGTCCACCGAGGTGGCGCACCACGGCGACGAGATCGCTCGCGATGTCGGTGCGGCTGTAGCCGTCCCAGCCCAGGCTGGAGTCGCCGCAGCCACGGATGTCGACGTTGGCGACCCGGTATCCGGCCGCGGCCAGGGCCGGAGCGACGAACCGGTAGGAGTGCCGGCTGTCGCCCATGCCGTGCGCCAGGACGACGAGTGGGCCCTGCCCGGTCACCTCGTACGCGATGGTGTTGCCGGCAATGTCCAGGTGTTCGATCATGACGTCCTCCACAGAAGCTAACGCGGTTAGCTAGAGGCTAATCGCGTTAGCCAGCGGGGTCAAGCGCCGGGCGTCGTGACCCGTATAGTGCCGCGATGGAAACGGACACGGTGCGGCAGGCTTACACGTCCGTCGCGGAGCTGTACATCGAGCTGTTCGGCACGAGCAAGCAGGTGGACACCGACGACCTCGACTTCATCAGGCGACACCTGGCGAGCCGGCCCGGCCGGGTCCTCGACCTGGGGTGCGGGCCTGGCCACCTCACCGGCTACCTTCGCGAGCTGGGCGTCGACGCGACGGGGATCGACCTGGTCCCCGAGTTCGTCGCGCACGCGCGGGCGGCCCACCCGGGCGTGGAGTTCCAGCTCGGTTCGATGGAACGCCTCGACGTCGCCGACGGCTCCATCGACGGCATCCTGGCCTGGTACTCGTTGATCCATCTTCCGCCGCAGGAGCTCGACGGCTTCCTCAGGGAGTTCCGGCGGGTGCTGGTCCCGGCCGGACGGTTGGTCCTGGGCGTCTTCGACGCCGAGGAGGTCGGCGCCTTCGACCACAAGGTCCTGACCGCCTACCGCTGGCCGGTCGACGAGATCTCCGAACGACTCGGCCGGGCCGGTTTCCGGGAGGCCGAACGACTGCGGCGGCCCGGCACCGACGAGCATCGGCCGCTTGCCGCCATCGCAGCGGTCGCGGTGTGAGCACGCCGAGGGCCGGTCCCCCGTCGCGGGAGACCGGCCCTCGCCCAACTGAGCACCCGCGTCGACGCGGGCCTCCGGTACGGCGGCAGCGCTCAGGCGCTGAGCTTCCCGG
The DNA here is from genome assembly GCF_044456765.1 of Micromonospora sp. NPDC050784. Lineage (NCBI taxonomy): Bacteria > Bacillati > Actinomycetota > Actinomycetes > Micromonosporales > Micromonosporaceae > Micromonospora > Micromonospora sp. NPDC050784. The sequence continues at coordinate 204,313 of NZ_JBITGG010000009.1, forward strand.
CGATCTTGACGACCCGCTCGGCCATGTGGTCGAGGGCAGCGAACTGCGCGTCACCCAGCGGGGCGTCGTTGCTTCCGCCGGTGACGTGCGAAACGCCGTACGGGTTGCCGTCGGTGAACTTCAGCGGGTCGGTGTAGCCCGGGGCGACAACCAGACCGCCGAAGTGGTGGACGGTGTTGTAGAGCGCGAGAAGGGTCGACTCCTGGCCGCCGTGCGCGGTCATGGACGCGGTGAAGCCCGCGTAGACCTTGTCGGCGAGCAGCCCCTGCGCCCACTGCGGGCCGAGGGTGTCGATGAACTGCTTGAGCTGGCTGGCGACGTTGCCGTAACGGGTGGGCGTGCCGAACAGCACCGCGTCCGCCCAGACGACGTCGTCAGCGGTCGCCTTCGGCTCGTTCTTCGTGGCGTCGAAGTGCTGGCTCCAGGCGGCGTTGGAGGCGATGGCCTCCGCCGGGGCGAGCTCCGGAACCTGACGCAGCCGCACCTCGGCGCCGGCCTTCTCGCCAGCCTCGGCGAGGCGCTTGGCCATCGCGTGGAGGGTACCGGTGGACGAGTAGTAGATGACGGAGAGCTTGGTCATCGGAGACATCCTTCCCAAAGTAGTTGTCGCTGGTAAATTTGCGGCCGCAACAATCTTGACTGTAGCAGCCACCCTCGCGGCACCCCAAGGTCCTGACCATGCCCACCTCCGTGACGGAGCACACCAGGAGACGGACGCGGGCTGCGGCCGTCCAGCCGATGAAGCGGGACGGTTCGGGCCCCTACGATGAGGCGATGGACCCCGCGGGCGCGCTGCCGGCGATGCGGTACCGCCTGCTCGGACCGGTCGAGGTGCGGTCGGCCTGCGGGAAACCGTTGGCCCTCGGCACGCCGATGCAGGTGCGCCTCCTGGCCGTCCTGATGTCGCAGCCCGGCACCGGGTGGTCCATCGACCAACTCGTCGACGAGCTGTGGCAGGGACGCCCACCGAAGACGGCAACCGGCAATGTGAAGACCTATGTCTGGGCATTGCGCCGGGCGATGCGTTCGCCGGGCTTCCCCGACCCCGCCATCGTCGCCGGGCCCACCGGCTACCGCCTCGCCGGCGACGGGCAATCGACGGACAGCGTGGCCTTCGACGACCTGGCCCAGCGCGGGTACTCCGCCCTGCGACAGGGGCACTGGTCAGCCGCCCAGGAGTCGTTCGAGGCCGCGTTGGCGCTCTGGCGTGGTGAGCCGTTCGCAGGCCTCCCCGGCTGGGGGGTGTTGCTTTCCGTCCGAACCCGGCTCCAGGAGCAGCGGTCGAATCTGGTGGAGGAGGTCGCGGACCTCAAGCTGCGCGCCGGACGGCATCACGAGCTGATCGAACCACTCCGAACCCAGGTCGACGATGATCCGCTGCGCGAGCGCCCATGGGGGCAACTGATGGTGGCCCTGGCGCGGGCGGGCCGGCGCGTCGACGCGCTGGCGACGTACCGGCAGCTCCGCCAACTGCTCGCCGACGAGGTGGGAGTCGAGCCCGGCCCCGATCTCCAACACCTGCACACCCGCATCCTGCGGGCGGAGCCGGAGCTGTTGACATCCGATCCGCGGCCACCGGAGAGCTGCCCGCCACGGGTCGTCCCCCGGCAGCTGCCGGCCCCACCGACGGTGTTCACCGGCCGGGCCGGGGAACTGGCCCGGCTCACCACGCTGCTGCTCGGTGACCCCGGATCGACCGGCACCGTCGTCATCACCGGTACGGGCGGCGTCGGGAAGAGCTGGCTGGCGCTGCGCTGGGCGCACGACAACCTGCATTACTTCCCCGACGGGCAGCTCCACGTCGACCTGGGTGGATTCGGCACCGCGACACAGGAGGCCTCACCCTCGGCCGTCGTCGTCCGCTCGCTCCTGCCCGCGCTGGGTGTGAAACCACTGGAGATACCCGCCGAGCCGGCGGCCCAGTTCGCCCTGTACCGCAGCCTGACCGCGGACCGACGGCTGCTCGTACTGCTCGACAACGCCCGCGACGCCGAACAGGTGCGGCCACTGCTCCCGGGGTCGACCCGCTGCGGTGTGCTCGTGACGAGTCGCCACACCCTGCCCGGCCTGGTCGCCGCCGAGGGCGCCCAGCCCCTCGCACTGGACCTGCCCAGCGACGGTGAGGCGCGTCAGCTGCTCGTACGCCGACTGGGTGCGCAGCGAGCCGCCGCCGAGCCGGCGGCGGTGGACGAGCTGATCAGACGTACCGCGCGCTTGCCCCTGGCCCTGTCCATCGTGGCCGCGCGAGCCGCCGCCCGGCCCACGTTTCCGCTCCAGGCCATCGCCGACGACCTGGCGGCGAGTCGGGGCGGGCTCGCCGCCCTGGCCACCGACGATGCCGCCACCGACGTGCGGACCGTGCTCTCCTGGTCGTACCGCCTGCTCAGCGCGGAGGCGGCCCGACTGTTCCGGCAGATCAGCCTGCACCCCGTCGGGGACGTCAGCACGGCGGCGGCGGCCAGCCTCGCCGGGGCACCGCCGCACCTGATCCGGCCGGCGCTCGACGAGTTGACCCGGGCGAACCTCTTGGCCGAGTGGTCCCCCAACCGCTTCCGTTGTCACGACCTGCTCCGCGCCTACGGGGAGGAGCTGACGTACGCCGTTGACCCTCCGGCCGACCGTAGCGCCGTCCGGGGGCGCGTGCTCGACCACTACCTGGGTGTGGCCCGGGACGCGGCGAGGCTGGTCGACGCCGGTTGGCAGCCGGTCGATCCGCCGCCCCTGCCCGCCGACGCGTCACCGCCGGCGTTCGCCGACCACCGGGCCGCGCTGGCCTGGTTCACCACCGAACAGCGGGTGCTGCTGGCCGCCGTCGACGACGCGGTGGCGCACAGCTTCGACGCCCACGCCGGGCAACTCGCCCAGGCCCTCACTCCCCTGCTCAGCCGGCTGTCGCAGTGGCACGACCTGGCCGCCGTACAGGCCATCGCGGTCACGGTCGCGCAACGCCGCAATGACCCACGGGGCGAGGCGCTGGCCCACCGGGACCTGGCGCTGGCCCACATCCAGCACCGCCGGTTCGGTGCGGCCCACCATCACCTTCGGCGCGCGCTGGCCCGGTACGACCAGGCCGGCGACCTCATGGGAAAGGCCAGCGCACACCTGCACCTCGCCTGGCTGTCCGACATCGAGGGCGACGCCGGGGCGGCACTGCCGCACGCCAGGGAGGCGCTGGCGCTGGCCAGCAGCACCGACGACCGGCTCGGCGAGGCGGCAGCGCTCAACGCGCTCGGCTGGAGCCACGCCCGGCTGGACGAGCACGACCGCGCCATCGCCTACTGCGAGCAGGCGCTCGCGCTCTACGAGAAGGCCGAGGACCGGCTCGGCGCCGCCCACACCTGGGACAGCCTCGGATTCGCCTATCACGGCCTCGGGATACACCCGACCGCGGCAGACTGCTACCGGCGCGCCCTGGCGCTCTATTCCGACGTCCAGGACCCTTGCGGAAGGGCGGACACACTCGTCCGCCTCGGCGACACCCATCAGGCGGTGGGCGACCACGACACCTCGGTCGACCTGTGGCGACAGGCGTTGGCGATCCTCGACGGGGTCGGTCATCCGCAGGCCACGGTGCTGTCCGAGCGGCTTGAGGCGTACCGATGAAAGCCCCGCGCCGACCGTCCCCGGACCGGCATGGATCCGACGTGGACCGGGCGTCGGCAGGCTGGACGAATGTTGACCACGAAGAGAACCACCTTCAGGCATCCCAGCCGGGTTGACCGTCGACGCCGACGGCTCCTCGGTAGCCTCACGGCCGTCGTCGCGGTCCTCGTCGCCCTGTCGCTCAACGCCCCACCGTCGCTCGCGGGCACCACGCCGCCCAAGGCCGGCGGCAACGGGCCGGTCACCGTGAACACCACCGGCGGGTGGAACGGTCGGATCGACTGGCAGGCGTGCTCGGAACGGCCCGACGACCCGGGCACGCGTTGCGGCACCCTGCGCCTGCCGGTCGACTGGGCCCGACCGGGCGGGGAGACCTTCCAACTGGCGCTGGCCCGACGCACCGCCACCGACCCGGCCGCCCGCATCGGTGCCCTGGTCTACAACCCCGGCGGTCCCGGAATGTCCGGGGTGGACGTGGTGCTGACGGCGGACAGCCAGCTCGGGCCGGACGTGCTGCGCCGCTTCGACATCGTCGGCTTCGATCCCCGGGGCACGGTCCGCAGCACACCGGTGCGCTGCTCATCGGCGTTGCTGGCCCGGCATCCCGCCCTGGCACCCGCCAACGCCGCAGAGTACGAACGACTCCGCACCTACAACCGCCAGCTGCGCGACGACTGCCGCGCGCAGAGTGGGAAGTTGTTCGACCACCTCGACAGTGTGAGCGTCGCGCGTGACACGGACGCCATCCGGGCGGCGCTCGGTGAGCGGCAGCTCAGCTTCTACCAGTGGTCCTACGGCACGCTGATCGGGCAGTCCTACGCCGAACTGTTCCCTGACCGCGTCCGCGCGTTGGTCATGGACAGCGTGATGGACCACAGCCAGGGGGTCAGGGAGTACTTCCGCAGCGGGGCGGCCAGTAACGAGGCCCTGTTCCACGAGTTCGTGAGCTGGTGCGAGCGCACCCCCAGCTGCGCGCTGCACGGTCGGGACGTCCCGGCGCTCTTCGACCGACTGATGCGCCGTGCCGATGCCGGCACGCTTGTCGACGCGGGTACGGGCGCCACGCTGACCTGGTTCGAGCTCGGGTTCGCGACCTTCGTCAACTTCTTCGACGCGACCTGGGCCGATCTCGCGAACATGCTGCTCGCGCTGGAGCGGGGCGAGCCCGCAGCGCTCGCGTCCCCGATGGTGCCGGCCGACGGCGACAAGGACCTGACCGAGTACGCGCTACCGGCGTTCTGCCAGGACTGGTCGCTGCCGGTCGACGGGTTCGACGAGTGGAACCGGTATCTCGAACTGTCCCGCGCCGCGGCGCCGCACCTGCGGGCCTCCCCGTTGGCCGTCCGCTTCGCCGCCATCTGCCTAGGCTGGACGGCGAACAACCCGCAACATGAGCTACGGGTACGGACGAGCGCGCCGCTGCTGGTGCTCAACGGGCGGTACGACCCCGCCACCCCGTACGACGGGGCGCAGCGGGTGGTGCGCCAACTCGGCAGCCGGGGCCACCTCCTCACCTACGAGGGGTCGGGCCACGCCAGCTACCCACGGAACGAGTGCACCCGTCGTCAGGTGGAGCGGTACCTCATCACCAGAGCCACCCCGCCGGCCGGCGCGAGCTGCCCGGCCGCCCCGGTCTGACGCGTCGACAGCGTCACGGCGACGCCCCAGCTCGCGCTAGGTAGTGCTGGGGCGCCGCCGCTCGGTTGACGGTGCATAAGTGGGTCAGTCGTCCTTGTCGGCGAAGACCTGCTTGGCCACTGTCATCGCGGACACCGCCCTGGGCCAGCCGCTGTAGAAGGCCAGGTGGGTGATCGCCTCGATCAGCTCGGCCTCGGTGAGACCGTTGCGCTTGGCATAGGCGAGGTGGAACGCGAGCTGTTCGGTGTTGCCGCTACTCGTCAGGGCGGCGACGGTGACCAGGCTCCGGTCCCGCTTCGTCAGCTCGGCGCGTTCCCAGACCTGCCCGAACAACACGTTGTCCGTGTAGTCGACCAGAGCGGGCGCGAAGTCGCCGAACATCTTCTGCGCGTTGGATGGTTCCTTCTTCTCGGCCATGGGTCCTCCTCGGCGGGTCAACCGGAGCGGTACGGCGGTCTTGTCGGCGGGTTCCTCGGGTCACGATCCGTCGGGCGGGTCGGCCGGCTGTTGTCCCGGCCAGAACGGCCACTCCTCGAATGAGCGGCACCGTCCGTCCTCGGCGAACCGCATGACCCACAGGTCGCGGTACTCCTGGTCGACGGGGTCGCCGTAGCGGACCTCCTGGCGTGACACGGCTGTGTCGCCCTCGACCGCGACGATCTCCGTGGTCATCCGAAACACCTCGTCGGGGCCCTTGCGCTGCTTCTCCCACATCCGGGCGATGGCCGGCAGGCCGACGACGGGCGTCCAGTACGGCCCCTGCTGGTAGCTCGCCTCCTCGGTGAAGAGAGTGACCAGCCCGTCCGTGCCCGGCGTCCGCCAAAGCCGCTCGTAGGTGGCGAGCCACTCCTCGACGTACTTCCTGTCCATGGCCATCACCTTGCCATCCGAGCGGCACCCAGCTGGGAAAACCCGCAGGCCGCGGGTGGCGAACCCGTCATGGCACGGGCCAGCCTCGGCCCTCGACACCCTTGACATCGAAAGGTGTAGCCAGCCACACTCCCGATGCTAATTCGATTTAGCTGCCATCGGAGCCCTCAACTCCACCACCGGACCACCGCGACGAGCGACCACCACAAAGGAGTCTTCGCGCATGAGGGAAACGACCGGAAGACGCAGGCTCCGGCTTGCGATCTCGATTCTCGCGCTCACGGCACTCGGCGCGGGGGCCCTCGTCCCCGCGCCGGCTGCCGCCGCCGGCAGACCCGCACTCGTACCGGGTGCGACGGTCAAGGCGGACCGCAATTCACCAACGGGTTACACCGTCACGTTCGTCTACCGCAATCCCCACGCCACCCAGGTCCGCCTCGCCGGGGACCTGACCCTGCTCGACGTCGACACCGGCACCACGCGCTACCAGCCGGAGGAGTGGCAACCGGGGCGCTACCACGCCGGCGGCACCGAGTTTCTGCGCGACATGACCAGGGACCCGAAGGGGAACTGGTCGGTCTCGGTCCCGCTGCACGCCGGAGGGCTCAGCTACTGGTACCGGGTCTGGGACCCGAGCCAGGGCTGGGAGAACAAGCGCATCTGGGACCCCGCCTCGACGAACCCTCGGCCGCCGGGCGAGTCCTCGTTCCGAGTCAGGAACAACGACGTGCTCGATGCCGTGTACGTGCCGTACGCCAAGAAGCAGAACGACCCGGTGCTGAAGGAGCGTGCGGACTACGAGTTGCCGATGGCCGACCGCGCGAAGCGAGGAACCGTCCAGTACGTCCCGTACACCACCATCCTGGGCGACAGCGGCCACTACCTCGGCGTCTACCTGCCGGCCAACTACGACGCCAACCGGGCTGAGCCGTACAAGGTCGCGTACCTCGCCCACGGCATCTTCGGCGACGAGACCGACTTCATGGTCCCCGCGAACGTCCCGAACATCCTGGACAACATGACGGCCAGGGGCGAGATCGAGCCGACGGTGGTCGTCACCATGGGCAACCACTTCACCGGCACCAGCCTCGGCTTCGCGTCCTACAACCAGACCAACGCGGCCAACAATCTGGTCCAGACGATCCTTCCCCTCATCGAACGCAGCTACAACGTCTCGACCGAGCGCTCCGGGCGCGCCTACGCCGGGTTCTCCTACGGCGGGATGACGGGCGGCGTCGTCATCAAGAACTACCCGACCACCTTCGCGTTCTACGGACACTTCTCCGGCAATCCGTCCCTCACCAGCCAGGACTACGACACCATCGCGAACGCGGTCGGGGACGACGACCTCTCCGTCTTCCTCGGCAATGGCGTCTTCGAGGGCAACCTCAACACCCAGAACGCCATCGCGGACAACTTCCGGGCCCGGGGATACGCCGCCGCGACGACCCAGGTCCCCGGCGCGCACGACGGAATGACGGCGGGTCAGCTGTTCACGATCTTCGCCCGGGACTACCTGTGGTCGGGGGTCGACTCCGTGTCGGTGACGCCCGCGACGGTGAACCTGACGAAGGGTTGGAAGTGGGCCAGGCAGTTCACCGCCCAGGTGACGACCAACGAGGGTGTGAGGCCGGCGGTGACGTGGTCGGTCCAGGGAGCCACATCCACGGATACCACCATCTCCGCGGAGGGTCTGCTGTCGGTCGCCGCCACGGAGATGGCGTCGTCGCTGACCGTCGTGGCGACGTCGGTGGTCGACCCGACCAAGTCACGCTCGGCCCAGGTCACCCTGACGCCTCCGGGCCCGGCACGAGTCGCGGTGAAGGCGAAGGCCACGCCCGCCTCGGTCGTCCGCGGTGGCACGTTCACGCTGACCGTCGACGTACGGACACAGTCTCCGCACCACAAGGCTCCGAAGGTGACCGGCGAGGTCGCCGTCACCTTCGGCGGCACCACCCAGGTGGTTCCGCTCCGTGGTGGCGCGGCAGTCGTCGAACTGCCGACCGGCGGCCTGCCCGCCGGGGTGTACCCGGTGCACGTCGCCTACTCGGGTGACCCGGTCCACGCCCCCACCGCAGCGGTCCACCAGCAGCTGCGGGTTCGCTAGTCAGCCCAGGGTGGGCCGGCGACCTCCGCGTCGTCGGCCCACCGCCAGCTGTCCGTCCGGACCGTCAGCTCACGCCCCGAACCGCCTCGATGATCGTCTCGGCGACCTCGCCCGGCCGGGCCACCGCCATCGCGTGCGAGCCGCCGACGACCTCGCGCTGCCCCCGGGGGTTGGCCCGCTCGGCCATGAAGCGGTGCACCTCGGCGGGAATGTTCTTGTCAGCGTCCCCGAACACGAACCAGCTGGGCAGCGATCGCCACGCGGGATCGCCGGTGAGCTTGCCACCCAGGCCCTCTTCGGTGATCGGCCGCTGGGTCCGCGCCATCAGCACGGCCACGTCGTCCGACGAGTCCGCGCAGAACTGCGCGTGGTACTGGTCCTGGCCGATCGCCAACTCGTTCCCACCGGTCGACACCGGGTACTGCACGAGCGTGTCGGCGAGGGTGCTGCCGGGAAACTTCGCGGACAGCGTCATCGCCGACTCGTCGGTGTCCGGGGCGAAGGCGTTGACGTACACGAGGGCCCGCACCGAGGTGTCGCCGGCCGCGGCCTGGGTGATCACCATACCGCCGTACGAGTGGCCGACGAGGAGGACCGGACCGCCGATCCCGCGCACCACGTCCCGCACGTACGCGGCGTCGCCTGCGACGCTCCGCAGCGGGTTCGCGACGGCCACCGAGTCGTACGCGGCGCCCAGCCGCTCGAGCACTCCGTTCCAGCTCGCCGACTCGGCGAACGCGCCGTGCACGAGCACGATGGTGGGCTGTGGATCAGGCATGACAGGTGCCCCCTCACTACGTAAAGCTGTTCACCGCCGGTCGCACTGGTACGCCTGGATACCCGTTACGCGAGTGTGAAACGTCCGGTCCCGATGGCCAGGAGGCGGCGATGGCTACGACGACGCTGGCCGAGGCGACGGCCGAACTGGAAGGGCTGGAGGACCCGAAGGCACGGGAGGTGAACGTCAGACACGGTGACGATCATGGTGTGCACCTCGGCGCGCTTCGGACGCTCGAGATGGTGCGCCGAGCGCGATAGGCAGCGGGTTCCGGGTCGCGACCGCGTCAGCGGGGTCGACGCCGTCTCCCGTGCGCCCCTATAGTGAGTTCCATTACGGGACTTACTACTTTCTGGCGGTGGTGGGTCGTCGGCACGACCAGCCAACTAGGCTCGGCGGTCGGTGCCGTGGCGCTACCGCTGACCGCGCTGACCGTGCTCGACGCGACGGCCTTCGAGATGGGCCTGATCACGGCGGCGGGCTATCTGGCGTACCTTCTGATCAGCCTGCCGGCGGGGGTGATCGTGCAGCGCGTGCCGCTGCGCGGCATGCAGGTCGCCCTGGATCTGGCCCGGGCCCTCGCCATCGCGTCGGTCCCGCTGGCCTGGTGGTTCGACATGCTGACGGTGGCCCAGCTGATCGCGGTCGCCCTGGTGGTGAGCTTCGCCAACGTGCTGTTCGACGTGGCGAACCAGACCTTCCTGCCGGAGATCGTGCCCGCCGCGCAGTTGCAGGCCCGCAACAGCCTCACCTCCGGCACGCACGCCGCCACCGCGCTGGGCGGGCCATCCCTGGGCGGTCTCGCGGTGCAGCTGCTGGGTGCGGTGCCGACGCTGTTCGTGGACGCCGTCAGCTACCTGCTCTCCGCGGTGTTGCTGCGCACCCTGCCGGCCCGGCGGGTGCAGCGACCGGCCGAGCGGCCACCGATGGTCACGATGATCCGTGAGGGCTGGCACTTCGTGCTCCGACACCCGATCATCGGACCGGCCATGTGGGACGCCACCGCGACGAACTTCGTCAACGGCGCCATGCTGGCCCTGTTCCCGTTCTATCTGGTGCGCGAGCTGCACGCCTCACCGTTCATGGTCGGGCTGCTGCTCGCCGCCGACGGCCTCGGCACGCTCATCGGCGCCGCGCTGACGACCCGGTTCACCAATCGTTTCGGCACCGCCCGCGGCCTGATCATCTCGGCCTTCGTTGGCGTGGTCGGCGCGCTCATCATCCCGCTGGGCACCGGCACCACCGCATTCCTGGCCTTCGCCGTCGGGAACCTCATCTTCGCGAGCTCCACAGTGGTGCTCAGCGTGACCACCCGCACGTACCGGATGCTCGCCAGCCCGCCGGAACTGCTGTCCCGGGTGATCGCCACGGTCAAGTTCGTCTCCTGGGGTGCCATCCCGGTCGGCGGCCTGCTCGCCGGCATCCTGGCCGGGCCACTCGGTGCCCGCACCACCCTGCTGATCTTCGGGGCGCTCACCGTGCTGTCCCCGATCATCTACCTGTCGACGCCGATCCGCCGGCTGCGTGACCTGCCGCTCGACGCCCCGCCGAGGCCCGGGTGTGAACCGGTCAGGTGCATCTTCGGTCGGTCCACATCGCTCACCCGAGATATCGACACAAGGTGTAGCCCTCGGTTCGCCGGGGCAAGAACCCGCGCATGGAGGCGACGGCAGGGCGCGAGGGGCAGCTGCTCGGCCGGCGGCACCGGACCGGTGACTCGGATCGGGCCGGGTTGGCGACACCGCTGCCGGCGGCCTCCGTCTGATGCGGCTGAGGCACAGCCTCCCCCCGGTGGCCTTCGGAGCGGTGGCCCTCGGCGCGGCCCTGGGTGCCAACCCCGCCCACGCCGACACCCCGGCGCCGCCGCGTCTCCCGCTGGAGGTCGCCACCTCGCCGAAGGCCATCAAGGTTTCGGTGGACGACGTCGCCGAGGTGCAGCTGCGTGTCCCGCTGCCCCTGCCGACCGCGGTCGTCCCCCTGCCCCTACCGTCGACGGACCCGGTGCCCCTGCCGTCGGCCGTTCCGGTGCCCCTGCCGTCGGCCGTTCCGGTGCCCCTGCCGTCGGCCGTTCCGGTGCCGACACTTCCGGCCAAGCCCGTCACCACCGCGCCAAGTCGGCCGGGCCGCGCACCGTCGTCGTCGGCGCGGGCCACACCGGCACCATCCGCCTCGGCTTCGCCGGCCGTACGCGTTGCCTCGCCACCGTCGCCAGCACCGTCGACGCCCGCCCCGGTGACGGTGCGCCGGAGCGGCGCCCACAGCACGTCCGACGGCCGGACGTCGAAGCAGGCGCGGGCGACGCTGGCGACCGTCACCGGAGAGCGGCCCACCCCGCCCGCCCATCCCGCACCGGGGCCACCGGCGTTCGTGCTGGCGCTGGCGTCCGCACCGACAGGCGCCGGCACCGGAGGCGCTGATCCACCCACGTCAACAGCCGAAGCTCCGCCGCCCACCTCGCCGCTGCGCCCGGGGCTCACCGTCACCGCCATGGACATGCGCGCTACCAGCCGTCCCGTGGAACGGGGCCCTCCCCCGCCCCGACAACTCCTGATCACCCACTCGCGTCCACGACGTTGATCAGGAGAGGTTCATGGAAATCGCCGTTATTTGGATCCCCGCCGACATCGAGCCGTCGGAGCCCGCCGTCGCGAGGTGTCTCAGCCACCTTCGCCGACACTCCTACCGATTCGCAGGAATCATGCGGGCTTCGTGGGAGACCGTCGAGCAGATGATGATCGACGGGGAGGTGGATGTGGTCGTCATCGCCAACTTCGACCACCTCCCGCCGGATCGGTCCCCCCGGATCGAGTTGGCCAGCTCCCCCGGCGTCGAGACGGACGAGGACAGAACGGTTCCCTACCCACAGCTCTACTGACACCACGAAGCGCCCCATCCGCTATGGACGGGGCGCTTCGTCGATCTGGCTTCTCGACCCAGGCACCCTGCTGATCAACGCGACGCCGTGGACGACGGCAGAAGGCTACTTCGACGTGATGCCGTCGTACGGGTCCCAGTGCGCGACGTAACGCAGAAGTGAACGGGCCAGGTCCTGGTTGGCCGCCGCCCATCTGGTGTCGAAGAGGAACCACTGGTCGAACCCGAAGAAGTCATCGATGTATCGAGCGACCTGCACCATGTGCGGGTCGATCTGGATCAGCGACCCGACGGACGGCGCCGGGGTCATCATCTCCAGCGTCTCCCGGTGGATCTCGTCGTGCGCGAACACCCGGTCGAGGTTAGCGGGCGACGGGTCGTATCCGGGCAGCCGGGCGTAGCGCGCCAGCGCCACGCCGATGTCCTCCTCACCGGGCGCGATGAGGGCCCGCAGCAGCCGGGCGTCGGGCGGCCAGAGCCGGGTGTCGGGCGCGTCGACGGCCTGAAGACCAGCGGCGAAGCCCGGCAGGGTGAGGCCGGGGAAGACGAGGGCGCCAGCCAGGTCCAGGTTCGTGTCCGTGTCGGACGGATCCCAGCACAGTCGGACCGAGAAGACGGCCTCCGCACCGGACGGAGCGATGCGGACGGTACGGACCGGCGCGCCATGCTCGAAGACCGCACCGGGCGCGGCGGCGTCGGCGGGCAGCGGCCAGGTGTCGTGCAACAGGAACGCGAGCCGGTGAGGCGACGCGGCGGCGGCGTCCTCGTCGACGAAGTAGTAGGCCAGATCCACCTCGTCGTCGTCGGTCCGCACACGCAGGGCGTGCTCACCGAGCCGGATGAACGTGCCGTCGTCGTCGCCCTCCACCCAGAGGTGCTCGTTCAGCAGGTCGCGCAGCTCGTCAACCGTCCCCGGCGGTGGCAGGTGCCGCTCCCGGGCCTCCTCGAAGATCGAGTCCAAGCCGTAGACGTCCTCGCCCAGCTCGCTTTCGATCCATTCTCGTGGGTCGTCGCGACCCCAGCCGCGACGGAACCAGTCGAGCACGGTGGTGTCGGGCACGGTGACCACCCGCTTGCTGAACGGCGATTCCTCGCGCCAGCGGCAGACGAAGTACATGCGGGGCACTCTAGGCGAGCTGACCGACAGCGAGATCCGTGCCGACAGCACGGCGATCGCCACCGGCAGGAGCCGCGGCGCCATCGACCGCATCGAGGCGGGAACCTTCGCGTTCGACCTGGAGGACTGACCCGAGCCGGGCAACGAGCTACCGCTCACCCTCGCCCCGACCCGGTCACGACGCCCCGGCGAACCCCTGTCTCAGGCCGCGACGGCCGCCCGGACGTCGTCGTCGGCGGCGCGCAGCCGGGCCGCGGCCTCCTCGGCGGTGCAGTTCGCCAGCAGCAGCACGATGGCCGTCTTGGCGTGCCCGTGCGCCGCCGCGAGCGCCCGCGCGGCCGTGTCGAGGTCGGTGTCGGCAGCCTCGGCGACGATCCGACGCGCCCGGTCGACGAGCTTCTCGTTGGTGGCGTTCATGTCCACCATCAGATTGCCGTAGACCTTGCCGAGCCGGGCCATCGTGGCGGTGGAGAGCATGTTGCAGACCAGCTTCTCGGCGGTGCCGGCCTTGAGCCGGGTGGAGCCGGTGAGCACCTCGGGGCCGGTGGGCACCTCGATGGCGACGTCGGCGTGCCGGCTGACCACCGCGTCGGTGTTGCAGGCCACCGAGACGGTCGCCGCGCCGGTCGCGCGGGCGTGATCCAACCCACCGACCACGTACGGGGTACGGCCGCTGGCGGCGAGCCCGACCACCGTGTCGCGGGCGGTGAGGCCGACCGCGTCGAGGTCGGCGACGGCGCGGGTCGGGTCGTCCTCCGCGCCCTCGACGGCGACGCCGAAGGCTCGTGCCCCGCCGGCGAGCAGGCCGACGACCCGGTCGGGCGTCGTACCGAAGGTGGGTGGGATCTCGACGGCGTCGAGCATGCCGATCCGGCCGCTGGTGCCCGCGCCGAGGTAGATCAGCCGTCCGCCCTGGCGGAGCGACGCCACGATGACGTCGACGGCGGCGGCGATGTCCGGCACGGCCCGGCGGACGGCGTCGGCGACCGTCTGGTCCTCGTCGTTCATCGCGAGAAGCAACTCGGTGGGAGACATCCGGTCGAGGTCGCTGGTCTTGTCGTTGCGGGTCTCGGTGCCGAGGGTGCTGAGGTCCACGGGGTGCTCGTTCCTCTCGCTGGTGTGCAGTCGCCGGCCGGCGGGGAGAGGTCTCCGGTCGCCTGCGACGGCTCGCCGTCGAGCGCGTCTTCGCGACCCGCCGCCGCGGCCAGGCCGAGGCGCAGCTGCGAACAGTCCCCGTATCAGCAGGCTGAAACCACAGCGTAACCAGCCCGGACGGGCGGTGGCAAAAAGTTTCGCGTTAGGGTGGGTCAACGTCACTTATTGACAACCGCTGGTTGGGAGCGAGCCGTGCGTCAACTCGACCTCGTCGTGATCGTGCTGTACCTCGTGGTGATCGCCTTCGTCGGACTACGCCTGTCCGGTAAACAGAAGTCCGCCAAGGACTACTTCGTGGGCGAGGGTCGACTGCCCTGGTGGACCGTCTCGTTCTCCGTGGTCGCCACTGAGACCAGCGTCCTCACCGTGATCAGTGTTCCCGGCGGCGCCTACAGCGGGCAGGGCTTCGGCAACGTCGAGCTGGCCCTGGGCTACGTCATCGGTCGGGTCGTCGTGGCCGCGGTGCTCATCCCCCTCTACAAGCGGGGTGGGTTCGTCAGCGCCTACCAGTACCTCGGTGAGCGGTTTGGCCTGAAACTCCAGGGTCTGGCGTCGGTCACCTTCGTCTTCACCCGCCTGCTCGCCGAGGGCGTACGACTGTTCGCCTCGGCCATCCCCATCAAGCTTCTCCTCGACGAGTTCGGGCTGAATGTCGGCTATCAGGCCATCATCATCGTTCTGACACTCATCACGGTGGTCTACACCTACCTCGGTGGCATCAAGGCGGTCATCTGGACCGACGCCATCCAGATGGGGCTGTACCTGGGCGGGGCGATCCTGGCCATCGCGGTGCTGAGCCACGCCGTCGGCTTCGACGGCTACTCGCAGGCACTGGACGCCGGCAAGTTCCAGCTCTTCGACACCAACTTCACGCTCGCGCACGTGCTCACCAGCCCGTTCGCCCTGCCGACCGCGATCATCGGCGGCGCGATCTTCGCGATGGCCAGCCACGGGTCGGACCAGCTGATCGTCCAGCGCATCCTGTCCACCCGCACGCTGCGCGAGGGGCAGAAGGCGATGATCTCCTCGGGCATCTTCGTGGTGATCCAGTTCGCGGCGTTCTCCCTGGTCGGGGCGCTGCTGTGGTCGTACAACAAGGGTCAGACCTTCAAGGAACTCGGCCTGGCGAGCAGCGACAACCTCTACCCGAGCTTCATCCTGCACGCCCTGCCGGTGGGCATCTCGGGTCTGCTGGTGGCCGGCATCCTCGGCGCCGCGATGGGTTCGCTGTCCTCGGCGCTGAACTCGATGTCGAACTCCACCGTCGCCGACTTCATCCACAGCTTCTTCCGCACGGTCCCGTCCGACGACGCGATGCTCCGGCTCGCCCGGGTGATGACCCTGGTCTGGGCGGTGCTGATGGCGGTCTTCGCCTGCGCGTTCAGCTCCAGCACCGGAAACGTCTACCTGACCGGTTTGACCATCGCCGGCTACACCTACGGGGCGCTGCTCGGGGCCTTCCTGCTCGGCCGTCTCGTCAAGCGGGCCAACCAGGTCGACGCGGTGATCGCCTTCCTGGTCACCGTGGCGGTGATGACCTACATCGTCCGCTACGTCAAGATCGATGTGACGACGGCCGGGACCACCACCGCCACGGCCATCGCCGCCCAGTGGCTGGTCCCGATCGGCGTCCTGATCACCCTGGTCGTCGGCGCGGTGTCCAGCCGGTTCCACCCGGCCCCGGAGACGCCGTACGACCATGGACGTAGCGACGAGGTCGACGACGACGCGACGGCGGCGCCCGCCGGCCGGGCGTGAAGGAGGACGTGATGCGCGTGATCGGCCTGATGTCCGGAACCTCCTACGACGGCATCGAAGCCGCCGCGGCCGAGTTCGAGCTGAGCGGCGACACCCTGCGGATGCGACCGCTGGGTCGGCTCAGCCACCCGTACTCCGACGAGTTGCGCACGCGGATCGCCGCGGCCCTGCCGCCCGCGCCGACCACCACCGAGGCGATCTGCGTGCTGGACACCGGCATCGGTCAGGCCTTCGCCGAGGCCGGCGTGCGGGCCCTCGCCGAGCTGTGCGACGGCCACGCCGACCTGGTTGTCTCGCACGGGCAGACCATGCACCACTGGGTCGAGGCTGGCACCGTTCGGGGCACTCTCCAGCTGGGTCAGCCGGCCTGGATCGCGGAGGCCACCGGCCGTCCGGTCGTGTCCGACCTGCGCAGCCGCGACGTCGCCGCCGGCGGCCAGGGCGCTCCCCTGGTCGCCCTCTTCGACGCGCTGCTGCTGGGCGGTCTGCCCGGCGTTCCGGCCGCGCTGAACCTGGGCGGCATCGCCAACATCACCGTCGTCGCGCCGGACGCGGACCCGCTCGCCTTCGACACCGGGCCGGCGAACGCGCTTCTCGACGCCGCCGCGCGTCACTTCAGCGGAGGCACCGAGGAGTACGACCGGGACGGGCGCGGGGCGGCCGCCGGGCAGGTGAACCCGGAGCTGCTGCGGCGGCTGCTCGACGAGCCGTACTACGGGCTGCCCGGCCCGAAGAGCACCGGTAAGGAGCTGTTCCACCTTCCCTACCTGCTGGCCGCCCTCGCCGACGCGCCCACGCCGGACCCGCAGGACGTGTTGGCCACGCTCACCCGGCTGACGGCGGTCACGGTGGCCGGCGCCTGCCGGGACCACGGCGTCACCCGACTCGTCGTCTCCGGCGGTGGCGCGCACAACCCGACGCTGATGCGCATGATCGCCGAGGAGCTACCGGGTGTCGACCTGTCCTCCAGCGACGAGCTGGGCGTGGCGTCGGACGCCAAGGAGGCGCTGGCCTTCGCGCTGCTGGGTTACCTGACCGTGCACGGGCTGCCGGGCACCCTGCGCTCGGGCACCGGCGCGCGGCACGCCTCGGTGCTCGGCAGCATCACCCCCGGCCGCCAGCCGCTGCGGCTGCCGGCACCGGCCGACACCACGCCCCGCCGGCTGCATATCGCCGATCGTGCCGCCGTGCCGCCGGTGGCCGGCTGACCACGCTCCCCGGGAGGATCCGCCGATGAGACCCGTCGTACCCGTGCCGCCGCCGACCGCGGCCGGCGCTCGCGCCCGCGCGGTCGCCGAGCTGCTGCGCTCGCGCCTGGATGATCCGAGCCGGGCCAGCGCCGAGCTGCCCCGGAGGCTGGCGGCGGCACACGACGCCTCGCCGTACCTTTTCGAGCCGCAGGCCGTGGTCCGCGCCGCCTCGGCGGCCGAGGTGGGTGCGTTGATGGCCGGCGCCCGGGAGGCCGGGGTGCCGCTGACCCTGCGCGGCGGCGGCACCAGCCTCGCCGGGCAGGCCGGCGGTGCGGGCGTGCTTGTCGACGTGCGCACCGACTGGCGGCACGCCGAGGTCCTCGACGACGGCCGCCGCATCCGGCTTCAGCCGGGCCTGACGATCCGGCAGGCCAACGCCCGGCTGGCCCGCTACCGACGCCGGCTCGGCCCGGACCCGGCCAGCGAGGCCGCCTGCACGGTCGGTGGCATGGTGGCCAACAACTCCAGCGGGATGACCTGCGGCACCACCGACAACGCGTACCGCACCATGGAGTCGCTGCGCTTCGTGCTCCCGTCCGGCACCGTCGTCGACTCCGGCGCCCGCAACGCCGACGACCGGCTGCGGGTCGACGAGCCCGAGCTGCACGCCGGGCTGCTGCGGCTGCGCGACCGGGTGCGCGCGACGCCGGGGCCGCGCGCCACCATCGAGCGGCTGTTCGCGATGAAGAACACCATGGGGTACGGGCTGAACTCGCTGCTCGACCACAGCAGCCCGGTCGAGATGCTCGCCCACCTGATGATCGGCAGCGAGGGCACCCTCGGCTTCGTGGCCGAGGCCGTCTTCCGTACCGTCGAGATCCACGACCACGCCGCCACCGGCCTGCTGATCCTGCCCGGTCTCACCGACGCCACCGACGCGCTGCCGGCCCTGCTCGCCGCCGGCGCCCGTACCGCCGAACTGCTCGACGCGGCCGCGCTGCGGGTCAGCCAGCGCGACCCGGGTGCGAGCCCGACCCTGCGCGGGTTGACGGTCACCGGCCACGCCGCGCTGTTGGTGGAGTTCGCCGAGGACAGCGCGGAGCAGTTGGCCGCGACGCTTGCCGACGCCCGGCCCGTGCTCGACCGGCTGCCGGCCGTCACCGGCACCGAGCTGACCCGCGACCCGCGCGAACGGGCCAACCTCTGGCACCTGCGCAAGGGCCTCTACACCGCCGTCGCCGGGGCTCGCCCGCCCGGCACCACGGCCCTGCTGGAGGACGTCGCGGTGCCGATGCCGCGCCTGACCGGCACCTGCGACGGGCTGATCCGCCTGTTCGACAGGCACGGCTACCCGGACGCGGTGATCTTCGGACACGCCCGCGACGGCAACCTGCACTTCATGCTGACCCAGTCCTTCGACACCCCGGCCGAGATCGACCGCTACGCCCGGTTCACCGACGACATGGTCGACCTCGTGCTGGCCGAGGGGGGAACACTCAAGGCGGAGCACGGCACCGGTCGGGCCATGGCCCCCTTCGTCCGCCGGCAGTACGGCGACGAGCTGTACGACGTCATGCGCGAGCTCAAGCGGTTGTGCGACCCGAGCGGCCTGCTCAACCCCGGTGTGCTGCTCAACGACGACCCGACCGTGCACCTGCGGCAGCTCAAGGCCGTCCCGACGGTCGACCCCGAGCTGGACGCCTGCGTCGAGTGTGGCTACTGCGAACCGGTCTGCCCCACCGCCGACGTGACAACCACCCCGCGGCAGCGCATCGTCCTGCAACGGCAGATCGCCCTCGCCACGGCCGCCGGCGACGAGGAGCGCCGCCGGGAGCTGACCGCCGACTACGCGTACGCCGCGGTGGACAGCTGCGCCGCGGACAGCCTCTGCGTCACCGCCTGCCCCGTTGGCATCGACACCGGGGCGGCGATGAAACGGCTACGCGCCGAGCGGCACACCCCTCGCGCCCAGCGCACCGCCCGCACCGCAGCACGGCACTGGCAGGCCGCCGTGACGGGCGTCCGGGTGGGACTGACCGCCGTGCACGCCGTACCGACGCCGGTGACCCGCGCCGCGACCAAGGCGATCCGTGGGCTCGGCGCCACCGAACTCGTGCCGCTGTGGAGCGACGACATGCCGCGCGCCGGCGCGCCCCGACCCACCCCCCGCAGCGCGCCGGACGCCCAGGCGGTGTTCTTCGCGGCCTGCGTCGGCAGCCTCTTCGCGTCGGAGGACGGCTCGTCCGGCGGTTCGGCGGCGGCCTTCCTGCGCCTCTGCGAACTGGCGGGGGTGCCGCTCGTCGTACCGACCGGCACGGCGGGCCTGTGCTGCGGAACGCCGTGGCAGTCCAAGGGCTACCCCGCCGGTCACCGCGAGATGGCCGAGCGGACCCTGGCCGCGCTCTGGGCGGCCAGCGACGAGGGTCGCCTGCCCATCGTGTGCGACGCGTCATCCTGCACGCACGGGCTCACGCAGCTGACCGCCGCGCTGGCCGAGGAGGACCGGGCACGGTACGGCGCGCTGCGCTTCGTCGACAGCGTGACCTTCACCGCCGAGCACCTGCTGCCGGCGCTGCCGCAGCCCCGGCGACTGGGCTCGCTGGCCCTGCACCCCACCTGCTCCACCGTGCACCTGGGCGGCATCGACGACCTGCGCGCGGTGGCCGGGGCGGTCGCCGACACGGTCACCGTGCCGGACAGTTGGGGGTGCTGCGCCTTCGCCGGTGACCGAGGGCTGCTGCACCCCGAGGTCACGGCCGGCGCCACCGCCGCGCAGGCCGCCGAGATCAACGAGCGCGACCACGACGCGTACGCCTCCTGCAACCGCACCTGCGAGATGGGCATGAGTCGGGCCACCGGCCAGCCGTACCGGCACGTCCTTGAGGTGCTCGTCGAGGCGGTCGAGCCGGCGGCGTAGCCGACGAACGCGCCGCCCGCCGCAGAGCTGCGGCGGGCGGCGCGGTGGGTGCCTTACCTCAGGAGAGCGCGATGTCGCGGTAGTAGTAGCGCAGAATCGCCTGGTAGTTCTTGCCCTCGTTGGCGAGATCGCGCGAACCGTACTGCGACAGCCAGTCACCGTCCACCCAGCCACCGCACGCGGTCGTCGTCGCGCAGTAGTGCGCCCGCAGGATGTTGCCGCTCCGGGTCATCCGGGCCGACCACGTCCGGTCCACCGCGGCGGACGTGGACGAGACTGCCGACGACGGCCGGTAGACCTGGTCGCCGGTGTCGTCCCGAACGTCGTAGCACTGTCCGCCGGACGTCTTGCGGGTCGAGTGCAGCGCCCAGTACCACCCGTAGCTCTTGACCGCCATCGCACCGGCATCCAGCGAGGCGGCCGGCCAGCTCGTGATCCACTCGTTCGGGAGGACGTTCTTGACGTACGTCTTGAAGTCGACCCGGTCGACGCGCCCGAGACTGACCCGGTAGACGAGGATGGTGCTCGGCAGCTTGCTGTTGGTGCCGTCGGTACTACAACCCGTCGGCCCGCTCAGCAACTCGTGCGAGGCGTTGTTGTTCTTCAGCGTGGTGTTGAGGTTGCCCTTCGCCCCGGCCGCGAAGTCCTGGGTCGCGCCGGCGAAGTTGCTGTTGAAGTAGACGCGCACCGTCTTGCCGGTCCGGTTCCACACCGACGCGGCGTTGTTCTTCACGCACAGGCCCTTGCCGCTGCCCGCGCCCTTGAAGTCGTAGCAGGTCGGTTGGGTCGTACCGTAGTCGTCAAGTGAGTCGGTGAAGTCCGAGACCGAGCCGGCCTGGTTGCTGTTGTAGTAGTAGCAGAACTCGCCGCTGTCGCAGGTTCCGTCCCGTTCCGCCGCCGCTGCCGGCGAGGCAACACTCAGGATGGAGGTGGACATGGCGAGGACGGCGCCGACGACGGCGAGGCCCTTGCGGATATTCATGGCGTCCTACCTCTCGTTGTAGCCCTGGGAGTTCCAGAACGCGGTCGGGTCGGCGTTGTCCAGGGTGGAGTCGCCGACGCTGACGGCCGCGTGGGTCTGCCGGCCCGCCCGGACCTCGACGTGGGTGTGCGCGCCCGAGCTGGAGGACACCCCGTGCCACGACTCGTCGGCGATGATCTCGCCCTTGCTGATGGCGTCGCCCACGCTCACCCCGGACTTCGGCGCGGTGTGCAGGTAGATCACCGACTTGTTGAGCGAGGAGTTGTAGACGGAGATCGTGGACAGGCCGCCGCTGCCGGTGCTGCCCCGCGCGACGTAGATGACCGTTCCGGAGACCAGGGCGCGCACGTCCGAGCCGACGCTGCGGGCGATGTCGATGCCCTCGTGCCGGCCGGGCGTGGTGGTGTAACCGTCGAAGCCGCACGTGACCGTGCCGCCGCTGGCCTGGTACAGGGCGTACGACAGGTTCGTGCGCGTCGACGGCGAGAACTGGTGCGAGGCGTTGTTGTTCTTCAGCGTGGCGTTGAGGTTGCCCTTCGCGCCGGCCGCGAAGTCCTGGTAAGAACCGGCGTAGCCGCTGTTGAAGTAGACGCGTACGGTCTTGGTGCTGCGGTTCCAGACCGAGGCGGCCTCGTTCTTGATGCACAGGCCCTTGCCAGCGCCAGCGCCCTTGAAGTCGTAGCACGAGGGCTGCTCGGTGCCGTAGTCGTCGAGCGAACCGGTGAAGTCCGAGATCGATCCCGCGTTGTCGCTGTTGTAGTAGTAGCAGAACTCGCCGCTGTCGCAGACCCCATCTCGGGCCGCCGCCGACGCGGGCGATGCGACGCTGAGGATCGAGGTGGTCGCGGCCAGCGCGACGCCGGCCGCGGCGAGGCTCTTACGGATGTTCATGGTGTCCTTTCAGAAACGGTGAAGGGGTGCGGGGTCACTGCCCGCGCTGGTACTGCTCCCAGGTCCTGATCGGAACCTGGGGGCCGTCGTCCGGTCCCTGGTTGGCCAGGCCGTTCATGCCGAGGAAGTAGTCGCCGACCTGGTGCTGCGCCTGGCTGGACAGGTCCGTGTCGCTGATCGCCGTGGCGTGGATGTGCCACGGCCAGTCACCCTGGTTCGGGTTGCGGACCCAGGCCGCGAACCCGACCTGACGCAGGGCCCGGGCGACGGCGGTGCGCCTGGCCGCGGTCATGCCGGTGACCGCGATGTCCACCACACCGCCGCCGTCGTGCGTACCGGCCGAGGTGGGGTCGCCCCCGGGGTTGTAGGAGCCCTGGTCGAGCACCAGGGGGTAGCCGAGCAGACGCTGCGCCTCGGCCAACATGGCCTGCGTACGGGCGTTGACGACGTACCCGTCACGCTGGACCTTCGCGCCCGGGCCGATCGGGTTGCCGACGGTGTAACGGTTCTGTCCGAGCTTCGTCAGTGACGTGGTGCCGGGCAGCCCGTTCGCGGCCAGCCCGGTGTAGCCGAGCGAGCGCTGGTACGCGGCGTACGCCGAGACGGTCACGGTGCCGAAGTAGCCATCGACCCACTGCGCGTTCAGCAGACCCTGCGCCTGCAACGCCTGCTCGACGGCGAGCACCGAGCTCTTCGCGCCCGGGGTCAGGGTGTTGTCGGCCCGACGGGGGTCGATCTGGGCGGCCAGGACGGTGGCCTCCATGTCCACGACCGGCCGCGCGGCCGTGGTGACGGTTCGCTGCGCTGTGGCGCCGGATGTCGCGGCCCACGCGTGGGCCGGGAGGCCGACGGCCACGCAGAGCGCGGCGAGCCCGACGGATAACCAGGGACGACGCAAGGTCGATCCTCCTCGCAGTTGGTGGGTCGTTCGGGGAACGGACATCACCTTGCGAGAATCGGCCTGCTGTTCGGTACCCCCATTGTCCTGTCAGATCCGTCAGACCGTCACCGACCTCGATGGATGCGGTGTTGTCAGCTTTGGTGGAACCCGGGGCTGACATCGGTGGTTCGCGCTCTGACACCGGTCAGGGCGACCGGTGAGCGCGCTCAGGCGGTGACGGTGACCATGAAGTACACCGGCCGGCGGGTGGGGAAGTACTCCTGCCCGTTCTCGTCGACCATCTTCCAGCTGACCCAGCACTTTCCGGGGCGGCTCGGCGCGGTGACCTCGACACTGATCATCACCTGCTCGTCGGGCGGTGTGTCACCGATCGCCACCCGGTCCGGAACCTGGCAACCGTCGGCGTCGGCGGTGGGGTTGGTCCGCTGGAGGAAACGGTTGTGCCAGGCGACCTTTCCCACGTTCTTGAGTGCCCACACCTTGACGAACTGGGAGTTCACCCGCACCCGGGTGCCGTCGGGGATGGTGACGTCGGAGATGAACTTGCTGGAGTCGCCGGGGATCAGCGAGTCCGAGAACGCCGACGGCGACGGCGACGGTGTGGACGAGGCCGCCGTCAAGCCGGAGTCGTGCCGCGACGACCGGCCGCGAACGACGACGCCCAGGACGGCGACCATCGCCACCACCAGGACCACCGCGGCGGCGGCGAGCCACGGCAGGCGGTGGCGCCGTGCACCGGCGACCTCCTCGTCGGTCGGCGAATAGTCCGTGCCGCGCAGCGCGTTCTGCTCCTCCGGAGACGCCGCGGGGACGACGGACACGACGGGACCGTCCGTCTCCGGGGCGTCGGTCTCGGTGTCGGGCTTCTTCCCGCCCGTGGTGATCGGGGTTTCGGCGCCGGTCGGGGAGTCGGTACTGACCGGCGCGGCGTCGCCGTCATCGGCGCCACGGGCAGACGCGGGGCGCTGCGCGTCCTCCCAGCGACGCCGCCACTGGACCTCGTCCGCCTCGCAGGCTCGGACGAACTCCCGCACGGTCTCCCAGGAGGGGAACCTCGTCCCGGCGGCCGCCTCGTGCAGGGTGGTGTGCGAGATCCGGCCCGACCGCCCCGCCATCTTGCGGAACGACGGGTCCCCCGCGGCGGTCCGCAGGGTCCGTAGCTGTTCGGCGAACCTCTCGGCGGCCCGTCTGTCCTGAATCGACTCGGCGGCGGCACGCTGGTCCTTCATCACTCCCCCATGTCAGACGACGTCGTCAGGCGTTGTCAGAGCGTGTCAGAGGGTACCGAACGGGCCAAGGCCGTCATCAATGTGGTGCTTCGACGACACCGGGCTCGACGGTCCCGGTGCATTGAAGGAGGCCACTGATGAAAAGCCTTTCCCGCCGTGGCGTACGCATCCTCGCGGCCGCCGGTCTGGCTGTGCCCGCGACGCTGGCGTTCGCCGGACCCGCGCACGCCGAGACCAACCCGCGCTGCGCCGGCTCGGTGCAGATCGGCGCGACCGCCTACGTCACCGTCGGCGGTCAGACCGCCGCATCGGTCAAGCAGTACAAGGGCTGCGGCAAGAACTACGCCTACACGTACGTGTGGCAGCAGTACCGGGCCAGCCACGGCTCGTACCAGGTCTGCACCTCCATCGTGACCGGAAGCACGCTGAGTGACCTGCAGTGTTCCAGCGGCCCGGAGGTCTGGTCCCTGGGCGCCAACACGCTGTCGGTGTGCACCCGGGCCCTCGGCGGCATCTCGGACGTGGCGCAGAAGGAGACCGAAGTGCGCTGCTGACCCGGCGAACTCGACGTTTTCTCCGCGGGGCGCTGGCACGGGCCAGCGCCCCGCTTCGTCCCGAGGCCCGCGTCACGGGCAGGGTGTCCGCGCGCAGACGTCGACGACCTTGCCGGTGAGCAGGAAGACCGCCTTCTGTTTCTGGGCCCCGGCCTGGGCGCGGGGGAACTCGTGCGGATCGTCGCCGAACTCCGGCCCGGCCGGGGCGAGGTTGGTCGGCGGTGGCGCGTAGGCCGCGCCGCTGTTCCAGATCACGATCGCCGAGCCGGTGTACGGGTAGCGGCGGATCGGTGTGATGCCCCAGTACGGCCGCACGTCCAGTGACCAGCCGTCGGCGAGCGCGGGGGTGTGCAGGCGCGCGCCGATGGTGCGCGCCTGCACCTCCGCCGCGGCGGGCGAGACCTGCTGGTCGCCGAAGGCCACGTGCATCAGCACCTGGTGCGCCGGGGTGCGCGGTAGTGGGCGGTCGGTCATGTGTTGGGCGTACCCGTTGGCCTCGGACCGGTCCCACAACATCTGCAGCAGCGCGAGGACCAACTGTTGGTCGACCTTGTCCGGGTAGTGGCCGTCCAGCACGGCCTGGAACGGTGCGAAGTCCACGCTGCGTTGCAGCAGCGTGGAGTAGTTCATCGCCGGTACGCCGAGCACCGACCGGGTCCAGTCCTGGGCGATGGCGGTGAGCGCGCCTCCGTTGATGCCGCCCTGGCTGTTGCCGTCGTAGTGCAGGCCGCCACCGCGATTGATCAGCGTCCGGGCGGTGGAGTCCCGGAACGCCGGGTGGGCGGCAAACCCGTCCGGGTGGATCATCGCGCGGCCCAGGAAGAGGAAGTTCAGGAAGCTCTGCTGCAACCGGTCCGCCACCGCGGGAAAGGCACTGAGGTCGGTGAAGGCGCCGGCCACGTACGGGACGTCGGCGGCGGCCATGCCGATCCAGCTGGTCGCACAGAAGGTGAAGTTGTGGGTGTTCGACATCGTCTTGACGTTGCCGGCGTTGATCTCGGTCGGTCTGCCGAGCAGCCCGTGGCCGTAGAGCGAGAGGTGCGCCGGCCTCGCGGCCGAGGCACTGCGTGGGATGTTGCAGACGAAGTCCGCAGCCACCGTCGCGCCGGACGGCGTGGGCAGGGCGTTCGGCGTGGGCGGCGTCCCGGTGCCGCCGACCGGCCCGTAGTGCAGCCGGGAGCCGGGCCCGCCGTCGCCGGTCAAATAGGACGGTACGCCGATGGTGCCGGTCACCTGCCGGGCGATCAGCGGATCCTGCTCCGGCGGGTAGTCGGTCACCTGGGTGACGGTGACCGGCGGCGCGGCCCGGCCGAGGTCGGCGAACGCGTCGTCCCGGAGCGCCAGCATCCGCCCGGTCAGCCCGTGCCGGCTGGCCACGGTGAAGTCCCAGGCCAGGTAGAGGCTGTGCCGCTGGACGCCGATCCGGGTCAGCTCGCTGAGGATCCGCCTCAGCTGTGGCGCCCGAGCGTCCCGCTGCTTGCGGCCGGCACCGGTCACGTACGCCGTGAACGCCTTCGGCGCCGGGATCGACGCCCCGTTGCCGTCGCGCAGGCCGCGCAACCCGACGACGTAGCGGGCGCCCTCGCTCAGCGCCACCGCCGGCCGGATTATCAGCAACTGCCGGTCGGGCTGGCCGGCGGCGTGCGCGTCCAACTCGGCCCAGTACGGCGTGCGCTCACCGGTCCGGGTGTTGAGCAGCACGATCGGCGCATCCGGCGCCAGCGAGCGGCCGATGTCGGTGACCGGCGCGATCCCGCTCGCCACGGCGTCCAGGCCGGGTACCCGCACCAGGATCGGCGAGCCCGGACTGAACCCGTCCTGCCGGTTCCACTCCGTCGGGTCGATCGGGTTTCCCTGCACGTTGGCGGGCATCGCGGCGGCGGCGAACCGCACCCGCTTGCCGGTGGGGCTGCTCCGGTCCGGCACGGTGAAGTAGTCGTTCGGGAACGGCAGCAGGCAGGCGGTCGGGTCGATCGGGTCGCAGGACGGGTGCCCGGCCGGCGCGGGAGTCGTCGGCGGTGCGGCAGGGGCCGCCGTGCCGAGCAGGACGGCGCCTGCGGTCACCAGCACGGACACGGCGAGACGGAGCCCTCGGGAGGTGGTCACACGCATCTCCTTCGACGCGGGACGGCGGATCGATGGATGGTGTTCTTCCTACGCTTGTGAAAGAAGCTCAGCAAGCGCCGATGTGTCCGCCCACACCCGCTCGTGGGTGGCGCCGCAGCAGCACGCCGCCCGCCATGCCCGCGACAATCGGGAAGGCGGCCACCACCAGTAGTTGAGCACTCGCCGGCAGGTCGGTGGCGAGTCCCAGGAGGCCGACGCCGATCGCCGAGGCGGCCACCTTCAGTCCGGCGCCGATGGTGAAGACCTGCGTACGGATCGCCTCGGCGGCCAGGTGACTCCGGGCCAGGAACAGCGCCGCCGCGAACGGTCCGGTGAAGAGCCCGGACAGCGCGAACAGTGCGGCGGCCAGCGGCAGGGAGTACACCGCGGCGGCCAACGCGAGGGGTACGCCGACCGCGACCATGGCCCAGACCGCCACGCCGGGCGCACGGGACGCCGGCAACGGACGCCATGCCCAGAGCAGTGATCCCACGAACGCGCCACCGGCGGTCGCGCTGAGGAGCAACCCGGCACGGCTGGGTTGGTGCGCAGCCGCAGCGAGGGTGGTGGCGACGACAGCCATGCCGCCGAGGCCCAGTTGGCCGACGCTGGTGGCGAGTGTGATCGTTCGCAGGGCCGGGTTCCGCACGATCGCGCGGGCACCCTGGAACAGGGGGCCCGCGCGGGTCTGCTCCGCCGCGGAGGCGGGCAGGCGCAGGGATGCGACGCCGAGGGCGCCGAATCCGCCGGCGACCGCGAGCGCGAGGGTGGCGGTGCTCGGGCTGGCGGACGCCGCCACCAGCCCCACCGTCGCCGGCCCGACCACGCCGGCGACGTTGTAGGACAACGAGTCCAGCGCGAAGGCACGAGCCTCGTGCCCGGGGCCGGCCAGTGCGGCCAGTTGGCTGGTCAGCCCGCCGGTCAGTGCAGGCCCGCAGCACCCCGCTATCGCGAGGACGAGGTAGGTCTGCCACAGCGGCGCGTGACCGAGCAGGGCGACCGGGGCTGCGAGGGCGCCGGCGAAGACCGCGATCGCGGCGGCGAGCACGACTGTTGGCCGTCGCGACCGGTCGACCAGCCCGCCGACCAGGGGTGCGGCCACGACGTGTGGGAGGAGCAGGGTCGCGACCAATGTCCCGCCGACCGCGGCGCTGCCCGTCCGGTCCAGGGCGAAGATCACTAGCGCGACGCGGGCGCCTTCGTCAGCGGTACGGGCCAGCAGTGCCGCGACCAGGTAGTGGGGCAGGCGAGCGCCGTCAGGGCCGGTGCCGGGGCCCAGTTCCGTCACCTGTTCGACCGGTGATGACATCGCTTCACTCTTGCACCGCGTCGCGTCACCGGTCAATATGGTGACGTGAAGTTCGAGTTCATCGCCGATCGGCCGGTACTGGACTTCCTTCCCACCCTCGCCGAGCGCGGCCACGCTGACGTCGAGCAGCTGACCGCGCCGACAGATTTCGCGGACTGGGCCGTCCAGGCCGGCATCGTCGAGCGCGCGCCTGATCTGGACGATGCCGGCCTACGGCACGTCAAGGCGCTCCGAGAGGCGATGTTCCGCCTGGTCCAAGCCCTGATCGACGGCACCGAGGCGGCCACGGCAGACCGCGAGCTGGTCAACGGGGCCGCGGCGGGGCCGCTACCTACGCTGCGCCTCGACGTCGACGGGGTGCACCGCAACGGCCATCTGGACGCCGTCCTGACGGTCCTCGCCCGCGACTGCCTGGAGTTGCACGCCAGCGACGACCGTCTGGCCCTCCGCTGGTGCGCCGACGAGCACTGCACCCGAGCGTTCGTCGACCGGTCGCGAGGCGCACGGCGGCGCTGGTGCGGCATGCGCGGCTGTGGAGATCGCGCCAAGGCCGCCGCGTACCGCCAGCGGCGGCGAACAGCGATCCCGTGAGGTCAACAGACTCGCGGCCGGTCACCGGCAGCCAGAGCACGCTCTGACTGCCGACCACCGGCCGCGACGCCGACGATTCACGGGAAGGTCAGCCAGTGATCACCGGCCAGGCGTAGGCGAGCAGGGCGCAGGCGGCACCCAGAAGCGCGAGCGAGACACCCCTCGTGGGCAGCGGCAGGGCAGCGAGCACGATCAGGATGACGGCGACAACGTAGAGAAATGCCTGGACCGACATGGTGCTCTCCTCGATCAGGGGTAACGAGCGGCTGACTTCAACCGCCGGGATGCCCTCGGGCGTGATCTCGGAAACCTCCTGCCGATCACGGTTCGGCCCACAGTGGTCGTGCGGCTCGCCCGGTACGGTGCCTACGTCTGAAGGAGAAGCGCTTCGGCGCCCACCGGTCGAAAGCCCGCCGCCTGGAAGGCGCGCACACTCCGCGCGTTGCCGGCGGCCTGCTGGGCCCAGACCGGCTGGCCGTCCGCCACCAGATGTCGGGCGGCCGTCGCCAGCGCCCGCCCCAGGCCCCGGTGGCGACGCTCGTCGTCGACCTCGATCGCCGCCTCCCAACGGCCGGCGACCCCTCGGCCAAGAACGACCACCCCACCCTCGGCGGCCCAGACGCGGATGTCGTCGCGGCGCCGACGCGCCCTGACCTCACGGGGATGATCGGCGTCGGCAAGCTCGCTCAGCTGCACCGGGGGTGGCCCGGCAAGGCTGCTCGCGACTGTCAGCAGGTCGATCGTGTCCATGGAGCGCCGGGTGCGGTCGAGCAACGCACCCAGGAAACGCGGATTCATCGTGGCCGCCAGGGAGTCGCAGTCGAGGGTGGCCAGCGTACGACGCACCCACTGGGGGTCCTCGTCGGTGAACACCACCGAGTGCCCGGTGAAGGCGATGACTCCGGCGTCCCGGCGACTGGGCTGCGGTACCACCGTGGTCCCGCCGTCCGGTGGCGGGAAGTGCCCGTGCGCCGCCGCGTCCAGGATCTCGGCCAACGTGCGGTCCATGGTCGCCCTCTCCTCGGTCCTGGACCGCGCGGCCGTCGAGAACGGACGTGGCGATGCGCTTCGCGTCCACGCCACCACGCGGACCAAACAGTGTCCCGACATCCTCCCGTGTGAGGTGAGCAGCCGTGGGCCCGCCGTGTCGTGAAGGAGGCCACTGACGAGCAAGGGTGTGACCCGGCATCCGGGTCACACCCTTGCCACATTCACTGATCTGGCCGGGCACCGCTGACGGTCCCCGTCCGCGACCTCGAAGGGTCAGCAGCCGATCCGGCTGGACCCGACCGCGACGTCGTCGTACCAGAGGGTGTCGGCTCCCCCGCCGTAGCTCTCCCAACCCAGCTTCAGGTCGGTGAGCTGCGGCCGCCAGGTGCGGTTGTACCACTGGCCGTCGATGTCGTGCGTCGGTGCGCCGTCCGCGGTCAGCCCGGGGATGGCGGTCCCGTCCACCCAGGTACGCAGCTGACCGGCCGCGCCGTCCACCATGAACTCCACGCAGGTCCACCGGTTGGTGGGCAGTGGCAGGCTCTGCGCCACCCCGGCCGGGCTCTGCTCGGGCAGGGTCGCGTCGTCGGAGGCGCGGTTCCACTGCAACGCGCCGTTCTGGCCACCCAACCGCAGGTCCTTGTTGCCGTCTGCGGCGTCGGTCATCGCCATCATCGTGGTGTGCTCGGTGGGCTGGGCGGTGGTGTGCCGGACCCAGACCCGCCCGTATCGAACGTTACCCACGCTGCTGAGGTTCTTCGTGGACCTGATGAAGACGTGGTTGCAGTACCCGGCGGCGCCGTTGATGCGGACCGACCGGCTGCCGCTGTGCGTGGTCGCCGTGTCGATGGTGGCGGTCCCAGCGCCGGAACAGTCCGGGCTCACCACGGCCCAGTCACCGGACGGCGTCGAACCGGTCTGGCCCTCGAAGCCGTCGCAGAGCACCGCGCCGGCACACCCGGTCGGCGGCTCGGTGGTCGGCGGCGGGGTGGTCGGCGGAGGCGTCGTGGGCGGTGGGGTGGTGGGCGGAGGCGTCGTCGGCGGCGGGGTGGTCGGCGGCGGAGTGGCGCCGTTGCACGGTACGCCGTTCAGGCTGAACCCGGTCGGCGCGCCGCCACTGGAGCCGTACGTGCCCTGCAACCCGAACTCGGTGGAGCCGCCGGCCGGAATGCCGCCGTTGTACGACGCGTTGCGGGCGGTCACCGTCGAGCCGGACTGGCTGACCGTTGCGTTCCAGCCGCTGGTGACCCGCTCGTCCCCGGCGTACGTCCAGGTGACGGTCCAACTGGAGACGGCCGCGTCCCCTGGGGAAACCTTGACGGTGGCGGTGAACCCGCCGGGCCACTGGTTGGGCGTGTAGTCGACCCGGCAGCCCTGGGCGGCTGCGGCCGGGCCGGTGAGCACTGCCGCTCCGGTGGTGGTCGCGGCGGCGGCCAGCGCGGCGGCGACCACCAGGGTCGCGGCGGGGCGGGCACGGAAGATTGTCATGAAGGGTCCTTCTGCGTCGAGCTGAGCGGAGGCGGCACGGCGGCGCGTCCTGGACGGACGCGGCGCGACAACGTGCCCTGGATGCGGCGCGGCGGTGCGCCACAGCGACCGGTCGTGCGTACGACCGAAGTGCCCGGCTCGGGGTGGACCTGTCAGTCGCCGACGGCCCGGTCGCCCGGACCCCGGCGGCGCCCACACACAATCTATTGACGATCGACTATTGAATCAATAGTCACCGGGCGGGCGTGCTCTCCGGCGATCGAGGCCCGGTGTCCCAGCCGCGAGGGAGTGACCCCCCTCGCCGAGGGGATCACTCCTGCGCCCACCTCGCCGACTCTGGAGGCATCGCAGGGCCGCGGTGCCGCGGCCGGATGAGGAGGACGACCATGCGCAGAACACTCGGGTGGGGCATGGCCGCAGCGGCCATGCTGGTTGCAGCGGCGACGCCGGCCGGGGCGGCAGAGCACCGACCGGCGCGGGTGACCGGATCGGCGGAGTTCGCCCTACCGTTTGGACAGGACGATGACGTGCAGTCGTTCACCTTCGACGCCCGGTCGGCGCCGTACAGCCGCCCGCTCCCGATTCCGAGGGGAGAGAACGGCACGCCGGCGGACGCGACGGGGACAGTGCGCGTCTCACACTGGCTGTCCGCAGCCGACATCACCGTGCGGTGGGAAGCGTCGGTGGACTGCATGATCACCAGCCCGGGTCACGCCACCCTGACCGGCATCGTCACCCGCGCCGACGAGGGGGCAAGTGGCTTCGTCGGCAAACGGGTCGGTTTCAGTGTGCAGGACGGCGGACGCCACGGCGACCGGGTCGGCTTCACCTGGTCAGCCAGCATGGACCAGGACGAGACGGGTCACTGGGGTCCAGCCCGGATCGGTACGTGCCTCGCGCCGGCCCCGTTCGCCACGGTGACACGCGGCAACTTCACCGTGCGGCACGCCGAACTGACGGCGCTGCCGGAGGAGCAGCGCCCCTGACTCCCCGGTGACAGGGAAAGAATGTTCCGGGCCCGTGTCGATCCGCGGGCCGCCCGTTCGACGTGGGGATGCTAGGGCCGGGAGACGGCCCCGTCGGATGAGGAGACGCGATGTCGAAGTACATGTTGATCATGCGGGGCACCGATGAGACGAACGCGGCCATGATGGCCAACCTCGACGAGATGATGGCCACGACCCGCCAGTTCATCGAGGACATGATGAAGGCCGACGTTCTCGTCGCGGCCGAAGGGCTGGACGACCCGCGCCAGGGCGTCGTGGTCGACTTCGGTGGCGAGGCACCGGTGGTCACGGACGGTCCGTACGGCGAGACCAGGGAGTTGTTCGGGGGCTACTTCCTGCTCGATGTCGCCACCAAACAGGAGGCGGTCGAGTGGGCCAAGCGGGTCCCGGCGGTTCGCGGGTCCAAGATCGAGGTCCGGCGGGTGGCCGAGGCCGACGAGGTCCCGCAGGGCAGCGAGAGCAACGGCCACGTCTGATGGGTACGCCCGACGTCGAGGCCGTCTGGCGGATCGAGTCGGCGCGGATCGTGGCCGCGCTGACCCGGTTCACCGGTGACTTCGGGCTGGCCGAGGACGCCGCCCAGGAGGCGGTGGCCGAGGCGCTGGTGTCCTGGCCGCGTGCCTCACCGGCCAATCCGGCCGGGTGGCTGATGGCCACGGCCCGGCGGCGGGCGATCGACGCGATCCGCCGCCGGGCCGCCCTGCAGGACCGATACGCCCTGCTGGCGGCCGATCCGGCGCTCGACCAGGAGATCGACCCCGACCGGATCGACGACGATGTGCTGGCGCTGATGTTCATCAGTTGTCACCCGGTGCTCTCCCGCGAGACACGGGTGGCGCTGACCCTGCGGGTGGTCGGCGGCCTGTCCAGCGAGGAGATCGCCCGCGCGTTCCTGGTGCCCGTTCCGACCGTGCAGGCCCGCATCACCCGGGGCAAGAAGACGATCGCGGCGGCCCGGGTGCCGTTCGAGCTGCCGCCGGCCGGCGAGCGCCGGGAGCGACTGGGCGGTGTGCTCAGCGTCCTCTACGTGATCTTCACCGAGGGGTCCACGGCCACGTCCGGCGACCGGTTGTTGCGCCCCGACGTTGCGTACGAGGCGATCCGGCTGGCCGGCACCCTGGCCGCGCTCCAGCCGGACGAGTCAGAGGTGCACGGCCTGCTCGCCCTGTGCGAGCTGACGGCCGCACGCTTCCCGGCCCGGACCGACCCGAACGGCACCCCGATCCTCCTCGCCGACCAGGACCGCCGGTTGTGGGACTTCGCGGCGATCCACCGTGGGGTGGCGGCACTGACCAGGGCATCGCAGCGCGGCCTCGGCCCCTACGGTCTACAGGCCGCGATCGCGGCCGCGCACGCGTCCGCACCCTCGGTCGAGGAAACCGACTGGGCCCGGATCGTCATGCTCTACGAGGCGCTCGGTCGGGTGGCGCCCTCGCCGGTGGTCGAGCTCAACCGGGCCGCCGCCATCGCCATGGCCTCTGGTCCGACGCCAGCCCTGGCCATCGTGGACGAGCTGATCGCCTCGAACCGGCTCCCCGGTTCGCACCTCGTGCCGACCGTACGCGGTGAGCTGCTGACCCGCCTCGGCCGACTTCCGGAGGCGCGCGCCGAACTGGAGCTGGCGGCCCGGCTCTGCGCCAATCAGAGCGAACGCTCGGTGCTGCTGCGCAAGGCGGCGGCGCTGAGTTGACTCCCTGGAGCACGGCCAGCCAGCCCGGGTGGTCAACTGCGGGCCGAGCGGTGCGGCCTGCGACGGGACACCTCGACCTTTATTGACCGATCGATCTAGATACGGCTAGAGTCGGGTCGTGGCAAGGACCAAGGAGTTCGATCCGGACACGGCACTGCGGGCGGCCCTCGACCTGTTCTGGGAGCGGGGGTACGAGGCGACCTCGATGGCCGACCTGGTCGAGCATCTGGGCGTCGCGCGCGCGAGCATCTACGCGACATTCGGCAACAAGCGCGATCTCTATCTCAAGGCGCTCGACCGGTACGGCGATCTGGTCGACCCCACCCTGCTACGTCATCTGTCGCAGCCGGGTCCGGCGCTGCCGGCCGTCCGAGCCCTCGTCGAGCGATACGCGTGCGAGGCCGGCGACGACAGCGGGCGCCGCGGCTGCTTCATCGTCAACACAGCCGTGGAGGTTGCGCCACATGATCGACAGGCGGCGCGCCGCGTGGCGGCGAGCTGGGATTACCTGGAGACCGCGATGACCTCTGCGTTGATCCGGGCGCAGGCCCAGGGTGAACTCGCGCCAGGCAAGGACCCCCGTGCGCTGGCCCGGCTCCTGCTCGTGCTGATGCAGGGCATTCGGGTGGTGGGCAAGGTGTCGGCCGAGCCGCGACGACTGCGGGACGCCGCCACGCAGGCACTGACTCTGCTCGACTGACGGCGGGCCGGCGAAGCTGTCGACGTCCCTCCTCGACCTTGCGGTGCCAGCCTTTACGCCCAAACCAGAACGGTCGATCCCGAATCGTAGAGGGTGAGTGGTGGTGGCGCTCCCCCGGAGGCGAACCGCACCAACACAGCCGATCCGACACCCAGAAGGAGTCACCACCGTGACCGCAAGATTCGCCGGAAAGGTCGCCCTCGTCACCGGGGGCGGCGGAGGAATCGGCCAGGCCGTCGCACGAGCGTTCGCTCGCGAGGGTGCGGCCGTCGTCGTGGCGGGTCGCACGCTCGGCTCGCTTGACGGAACCGTCAAGCTCATCGAGGACGAGGGTGGTCGGGCTTCGGCCGTCACCGCCGACATCACGCAATCGGCCGACCTGGCCCGGCTGGTGGCCGAGACCACCAGTCGGTACGGCGGGCTCGACATCGCGGTCAACAGCGCCGGCATCCTGGCCGCGGTTGGCCCGCTGGGCGATGTCGACGAGGAGCAGTGGCATCGCCTCGTCGCGGTGAACCTCACCGGCACGCTGCTGTCCATGAAGCACGAAATCGCCCACATGCGGGCCCACGGTGGCGGCGTTATCGTCAACATCGCCTCGAACCTCGGTGCTCACGCACGACGCCCGGGCCTCGGCGCGTACATCGCGACAAAGGCCGCGGTGAGTGCGCTGACCCGCAACGCCGCGCTGGACCACATCCGCGAGGGGATCCGGATCAACAGCATCAGCCCCGGCCCGATGGACACCGGGATGTCGCTCCGCCCCGGGGAAAGCCCAGCCGACCGCGCCGACCGGATGGCGGCACAGCTGCCGATCGGCCGCGTCGGCACCCTCGACGAGATCGCCGCGGCGGTGCTGTACCTGGCCTCGCCCGACGCCGGCTTCGCCGTCGGGACAGACCTGGTGTTCGACGGGGGCGCCACAGCGTAGGCCCCACCCACCACCTCCGGCGCGGTCAATCCATGGCGTGCGCGGGCGGTGCGCGCGACCGACCTGCCACGGCACGCTCGACGAGTGGTCACTGGATGCGCTCGGCTGGCTGGGCGGTTTCCCGTGCCCCCGGATAATCAGGAGGTCCGAATCGCCTGAGCTGGAGGTCCGCATGCGCGTCATCCGCATCCTGCCCAACCTTCCGGTCGCTGACGTCAGCGCCGCGAAGGGTTTCTACACCGACTTCCTCGGTTTGAGCACCGAGGCGTTCAGCCTGGGTTGGGTGGCCCGCTACACCTCGGCCGACCCCGACGTGGCCGTCCAGCTCGTCTCCGGAGACGCGACCGCGCCCGAGGACTCGATCATCAGCGCGCAGGTGGACGACGTGGACGAGGCTTATGCCGAGGCACAACGGCTGGGCTACGAGATCGTGCACCCGTTGACCACCGAGCCGTGGGGGGTGCGACGGTTCTTCGTCCGCGCCCCGGACGGCAACGTCATCAACGTGGCGGCGCACCGCTCCTGAGGCGATCCGGATGATCCCGAGGGATTGACCCTCACAGACGTCCGATGTTAACTGCACATCAACGATGTGGATCGATGTTCATCCGATCGCCGTCAACCCGGCACGGTGGCACCGCTCCGCGTCGTTCTCGACATCGCCCTCGTTTCGGCGGACGTGGGCACACCGGGGCACCTTCCCCGGGGTGCGAGACCTGCATCCGCACGACGATCCAGAGGAGATCGTGTCGATGAAGATGACGCCGCCGCTACGAATCGCGCTCGCTGTCCTGCTCGCCGGTGGCGTCGTCGCCATCGGACCGGCCGGGCCGGCGACCGCGGCACCCACCGACGCCGCGTTCGGGACCAGCACCGGGACGTTGAACGTCAACCGGGCCGCCTACCTGTCGAAGCACGACATCGTCTACAACCGCCCGAACACCAACCCGCTGCACGGGCTCACCGTCGGCAACGGCCGCACCGGCGCCATGGTGTGGAACAACAACGGTCTGACCGCCCAGGTCTCCGGTGTCGACCTTTCGCAGCAGTCGACCTACGCCGCCGGGCTGGTGAACCTGTACAGCAACCCGCAGCTCGACACCGGCTACACCACCTTCCAGCAACGCCTCTCGCTGTACGACGGGACGCTGACCACGAAGTACGACAACAACCGCACCGTCACCGTGCTGGGCGCGCCCAACTCCGAGGTGATGGGCATCCACGTCGAGGACACCCGGCCCGGGGTGAGCAGCGTCGGGCTCGACCTGAGCCTGTGGGACATGAACACCGTCCAGAACATCGCGGACGTCCCCGACCTCAACACCTGGCGTACCGTCTCGACCTTCGCCGACGCCAGCGGCGTCGGATTGAGCCGGGGGCAGACCGACGCGAACAACTTCGGGTACACCCTCGCGGCCACCGTCGAGGGGGCGTCGTACTCCTCCCAGGTGGTCAACGGCACCCGGGTCCGGCTGACGATCACCCCCACGTCGAGCTACACCGTGTGGTTCACCGCGGCCAGTCGGATCAACTCGCCGGGCCTGAACTCGGTGACCCAGGCGAAGAACCAGCTGGCGGCGGCCAAGAGCGCCGGCTACGCGACCACGCTGAACAACTACCGCAACTGGTGGCACGACTTCTGGGTAAAGTCGTTCGTCCAGTACTCCAACGCGGGCGGCGACGCCGACTATCTGGAGAACGTCTACTACCTGGCGACCTACATGATCGCAGCGGGTGGCTACGGCAACTACCCGCTGCACTTCATCAACGGGGTCTTCCGGGCGACCCAGGACAACTCGAAGTGGAGTAACGGGTACTGGTACTGGAATCAACGGGACGTTTACAACTCGTTCCTGGCCAGCAACCACGTCGACCTGATGGCCGGGTTCAACCGGCTTTACAGCCGCAACCTCTCCGCGTTGAAGTCGTACACCACCACCCGCTACGGCAGCGACGGGCTCTGGGTGCCCGAGACGATGGGCTGGGACGGCAACGCCCGGGGCACGATCAACAGCGACTACGTCAACGACACCTACTCGACCGGCACCGAGGCCGCCTACAACATGTACCTGCAGTACCGGTACAGCAACGACGAGACGTACCTGCGCAACACGGCCTACCCGTACATGCGGGAGGCGGTGAAGTTCTACGAGGACATGCTGGACTACGACAGCGCGACCGGCCGCTGGTACATGGCCAACTCGAACGCCCACGAGACGTACTGGGACGTCCGCAACGCCATCACCGACCTCGCGGCGGTGCGGCTGCTGTTCCCGCTCACGATCCAGGTGAGCCAGCAGCTCGGCCTCGACGCCGGGCTGCGGGCCAACTGGCAGAGCATCGTCACCAACCTGGCCCCGTACCAGGTGCAGAACGGGGCGTACCTGCCGCACGACCCACCGATCTCGCAGACCCGCAACAACGAGAACGTGGCGCTGGAGTTGGTCTGGCCCTACGACCAGACCGGCATCGGCTACCCCGACCAGCAGACCGCGATCACCACCTGGAACGTACGGCCCCACCCGTACGGCAACGTCTGGTCCAACGACCACGTGCACGCCGCCCGCCTCGGCCTCGGCGACCAGGCGTTCCAGGGCATGCGGACGATGCTGCAGAAGTACCAGAACTACCCGAACGGGATGACCAACAACACCAACGGCGTCTTCGAGTACCTCGGCGTCCACCTGACGGCGATGAACGAGTCGTTGCTCCAGTCGTACAACGACAAGATCCGGGTCTTCCCGGCCGCGCCGACCGACTCCACCTTCGTCGGGAAGTTCACGCTGCTCGCCAAGGACGGCTTCCTGGTCAGCTCGGAACGGGAGGCCGGCGAGACCAAGTACGTGGGGCTGCGCAGCCAGTACGGCAAGACGGCCCGGGTGGTGAACCCGTGGGGCGGCCAGGAGATCCGCGTGCGTCGTACCTCGGACAACGCCGTGCTGACCACCACCTCGGCCGCCGAGGTCAACTTCGCCACCGCGGCGAACACGGTGTACGTGGTGGAGCGCACCGCCAAGCCGCTGTCGGCGTACGCGACCACGACGTTGATCGGCACCGCCAACCAGGGCGAGAAGAGCCTGTCCGGCACCGCCTCGACCCTGGGCCTCGGCGGTGCCGGCGGTGGTGGGCTGGTCAACGACACGATGCTGACCTACGACGCCAACTGGCACCACACCACCGCCCGGGGGTACGGCGACTACAACGACGACACCCACCACAGCACCACCGTCGGCTCGGCGGCCAGCTACACCTTCACCGGCACCGGGGTGGAGTACCTGTCCGAGCGGTTCAGCGACATGGGCAACGTCGACGTCTACCTGGACAACGTGTTCCAGGCCAACGTCAACCTGAACGTCGCCGGCGCCCGCCAGGCCCAGCAGGTCGTGTTCCGTAAGACCGGGCTGGCCAACGGCTCCCACACGATCCGCATCGTCAACAAGACCACCTCGGTGGGCATGGTCGACGCGTTGCGGATCCTCACCGGCGGCACACCGACGACCGGGGCGGTCGCGCTGCGGGCCCAGGCGAACGGCCGGTACGTCAGCGCCACCAGCGCGGGCGCGGGCAACCTCGTCGCCTCCGCCACCAGCGTCGGCAGCTCGGAGCAGTTCGACCAGATCGACCTCGGCGGCGGCACGATCGCCCTGCGGGCCCGGGTCAACAACCAGATCGTCTGCGCCGAGAACGCCGGCGCCAACCCGCTGATCGCCAACCGGCCGTCCGCCGGGTCGTGGGAGTCCTTCGCCCTGGTCCGCAACGCGGACGACTCGGTCAGTCTGCGGGCGACGGTGAACAACAGGTACGTGGTCGCGGAGAACGGCGGGGCCGAGGCGCTGATCGCGAACCGGGACTCGGTCGGCCCCTGGGAGAAGTTCGACCTGATCGCCCTTTGACGCCGCAGCCGGCGGGCCCGTGCTGGCCCGCCGGCCGGCCCTGCCGTCCCCGTCCGCCCACCCCTCCCACAAGGAGCTATCCATGCGCAGACGCGCCATCAGCACACTCGCCGCTGCCGTCGTCACCGGACTCACCCTCGCCGCCGGCGCGGCGACGGTGGCCCCGACCCCGGCCGAGGCCGCACCGGTGGGCAAGGTCCTGGTCTTCTCCAAGACCGCCGGCTTCCGGCACTCGTCCATCCCGAACGGCATCGCCGCGATCCAACAACTCGGCGCGGCGAACGGCTTCACCGTCACCGCCACCGAGGACGCGGCCACCTTCACCACGGCCAACCTCGCCCAGTACCAGGCGGTGGTCTTCCTCAGCACCACCGGCGACGTGCTCAACGCCGGCCAGCAGGGCGCGTTCGAGGCGTATGTGGCCGCCGGGGGCGGCTTCGTCGGGGTGCACGCCGCCGCCGACACCGAGTACGACTGGCAGTGGTACGGCGGGTTGGTCGGCGCGTACTTCGCCTCGCACCCGGCCACGCAGCAGGCGACTGTGCGGGTCGAGGACCGGGCCAACGCCTCGACCGCGCACCTGCCGTCGACCTGGACCCGCACCGACGAGTGGTACAACTACCGGGCCAACCCCCGCTCGGCGGTCAAGGTGCTGGCCAGCCTCGACGAGTCGTCGTACACCGGTGGGTCGATGAGTGGCGACCACCCGATCACCTGGTGCCACAGCTACGGCGGCGGGCGCTCCTGGTACACCGGCCTCGGCCACACCGAGCAGAGCTACACCGACCCGAACTTCACCCGGATGCTGCTCGGCGGCATCCAGGTGGCGGCCGGGGCGGTGCCGGCAGACTGCCGGCCGGAGCCGGGCTACACCCCGCTGTTCGACGGCACCCAGGCCAGCCTCGGGCAGTGGCGGCAGGCGGGGCCGGGCGGCTTCACCCTGGCCGACGGCACCCTCACCTCGAACGGCGGCATGGGGTTGCTCTGGTACCCGGTGCGCACCTTCGCCAACTACTCGCTGAAGGTCGACTGGATGATGCCGGGCGACGACAACGGCGGTGTCTTCATCGGGTTCCCCGATCCGCAGGGCGACCCGTGGGGTCCGGTCGCCGCCGGTCACGAGATCCAGATCGACGCCACCGATGGCGACCCGACGCGCACCACCGGCAGCGTCTACAGCTTCCAGGCACCCGACCAGGCCGCCCGAGCGGCGGCGCTCAACCCACCCGGTTCCTGGAACACCTACGAGATCGGCGTGCACGGCCAGCGGGTCGAGATCTGGCTCAACGGCGTCAAGATCAATGATTACGTCAGCAGCCGGGCCATCGCAAACGGCTACATCGGGTTGCAGAACGACGGCGCGGGGATGGACATCAACTACCGCAACGTGCGGATCAAGACCGACGGCCCGAGCGAGCCGCCCGCCACCGACCTGGCCCGGAACCGGCCGGTGACGGCGTCCAGCGTCGAGCCGGGCAGCGCGCACGCCGCGGCCAACGCCGTGGACGGCAACACGGCCACCCGGTGGGGCAGCGCGTACGCCGACCCGCAGTGGATCTCCGTCGACCTGGGTGCCACGTACGCGATCAGCCGGGTGCGGCTGGCCTGGGAGACGGCCCACGCGCGGGCGTACCAGGTCCAGGTGTCGCCGGACAACGTCACCTGGTCGCCGGTGCACACCACGACCACCGGCGACGGCGGCGTCGACGACCTCACGGTCACCGGCACCGGCCGTTACCTGCGGGTGTACGGCACCCAGCGCGCCACCCAGTGGGGCTACTCACTGTGGGACCTCAACGTCTACGGCACCGCCGCCGCCGGCACCCTGCTCTCCCGGGGCCGGCCGGTCACCGCGTCCAGCGTGGAGCCGGGCAGTACGCATGTGGCGGGCAACGCCGTGGACGGCAACGCGACCACCCGGTGGGGCAGCGCGTACGCCGACCCGCAGTGGATCTCGGTGGACCTCGGCGCGTCCCGCACCCTCGACCGGGTACGGCTGACCTGGGAGGCGGCGTACGCGCGGGCGTACCAGATCCAGGTCTCCCCGGACAACGTCACCTGGTCACCGGTGCACACCACGACCACCGGCGACGGCGGAGTGGACGACATCGCCATCTCGGCCACCGGCCGTTACCTGCGCGTCCAGGGCACCCAGCGGGCCCTGCCCGCGTACGGCTACTCGCTGTGGGAGTTGGAGGTGCACGGCAGCTGAGCCGGCCGCCGCGTCCTGACCTCGCCGGCCGGCGAGGTCAGGACGTACGCCATTTCTGGTTGTTGCCGCCGTTACAGTCCCAGATCGCGACGGTGGAGCCGTTGGCGGTGGCGTTGCCGATGACATCGAGGCACCTGCCGGCGCCGACCGCGAGGATGCTGCCGTCGCTGTTGAGCCGCCACTGTTGATTGGCCTGCCCGTTGCAGTCCCAGACCTCGACCGCGGTGCCGTTGGCGGTGCGGTTGTCGTAGACGTCGAGGCACTTGCCGCCGGCGGTCCGCAGCTCGCCGGCGCTGGTGCGGGTCCACTGCTGGTTGGCGGCGGCGTGGCAGTCCCAGATGACCGGCAGCGTGCCGTTGGTCTCGTCGCCGTTCGGCACGTCGAGGCAACGGTTCGAGCCGACGCCGCGCAGCACGCTCGTGCCGCCGCCGGGTGGCGGGGTGCCGCCGCCGGAGACGATGAACATCGCCGCGCCGTGCGATGGGACGGAGGCGCTGATCGTCGGCCCGGAACTGGCGGTGGTGTGCGCCCACAGGTCCCGTACCGAGTAGCTCGACGCACTGCCCAACCCGAGCGCGGACGCGGTGGTCGACACGGTGGCCGTGCCGCCGCCCCGGTTGAGCAGCACCACCGCGGCGGCGCCGTTGGCCATCGGCTTGAGCCAGACCTCCTGGTCACCACTGTCGCTGATCTTGTTGCCCTGCCGACCGCCCCAGTCCTGGTTCACCGCGATGACCTCGGTGTTGGTCAGGATCGACCGCGTGGTCGAGCTCATCGAACGCAGGTCGTTGCCGGCGATCAGCGGCGCGTTGAGCAGCGACCAGAGGCTGAAGTGGGCCCGCGACTCGGTGTCCGTCAGGCCGTTGCCGACCTCCAGCATGTCCGGGTCGTTCCACGCGCCAGGCCGAGCGGACGCGGCCCACCGGGGCTGGGCGTCCAGGATGCCCATCACCGAACCCCAGTTGCCGGCGATGTCGCCGGTGGTGCGCCAGGAGTTGCCGGTGGCCGGCCCCCACGAACCGACGTCGTCGTTGCCCCAGTTGCAGATCGCGAACAGGATCGGTCGGCCGGTGCGGGCCAGGGCGTCCCGCATCGCGGTGTAGCGTTGCTGGCCGCTGCGTCCCTGGGTGTCACCGCAGTTGTCGTACTTGAGGTAGTCGATGCCCCAGGACGCCCACAGGTTGGCGTCGCGCTGCTCGTTGTTGAGACTCGCCGGGTAGCCGGCGCAGGTGGTGAGCCCAGCCGAGGAGTAGATGCCGAGCTTCAGACCCTTGCCGTGTACGTAGTCCGCGAGCGACTTCATCCCGTTGGGAAACTTCTGCGGATCGGGGACCAGATCGCCGTTGCTGTTGCGGCTGCGCGACGACCAGCAGTCGTCGATGTTGACGTACTGGTAGCCGGCGGCGGCCATTCCGCTGGACACCATGACATCCGCGGTCTGCCGGACAAGCCCGTCGTTGACGTTGCAGCCGAAGCTGTTCCAGTCGTTCCACCCCAGTTGCGGGGTGCGGGCCAGCCCGTTCTCCAGGGCCGCTGCCGGCAGGTCGGTAATCGTGACGACGGTCGTGGTCGCCGCCGCGAGTAGTAGCAGCGCGGCGCTGAGGCGGGCGAGTCTGCGCATCCTGGATCCTTCGGGCGCGGTGGAAATCCGGCAG
Source organism: Micromonospora sp. NPDC050784 (assembly GCF_044456765.1). Lineage (NCBI taxonomy): Bacteria > Bacillati > Actinomycetota > Actinomycetes > Micromonosporales > Micromonosporaceae > Micromonospora > Micromonospora sp. NPDC050784. The sequence goes on from NZ_JBITGG010000009.1 coordinate 247,449, forward strand.
CCAACGGTTCCGGTCCGACGGTCACCCGGAGCCAGGTCCGAGTGTTCTCCCGACATAGCAGAACGTCAATGTTAACCGGGCCGAAACATGACGGCCGACCATGAGCTAGGTCGCTCGTGGTGCCGGTCCAGAGGTGTCCGACAGCAGCTCCGCCAGTCGGGCCCGCATCTCGTCGAGGCGCCGGTCGCCCAGGCGCTCCAGAATCGTGACGGCCTCGTGCAGGGCCGCGATGGCGGCCGGGATGTCGCGGCGGGCCGCGGCGACGTCGGAGCAGCCGTGCAGCGCCCACGCCTCCAGCATCCGGTCACCGCGGCTCCGGGCGAGACGGACGGCCGTGTCGTAGTGGTGATCGGCCAGGTCGACATCGCCGAGGAGGAACCGCAGTCGACCAAGGTTGACGTGGGCGCTCGCCGACAACCAGTCCCGGTCCTCGGAACGCTCGGCGGCAGCCAACGCCGACGTGTAGGCGTCAAGTGCCTCCTGCTGACGGTCGGCCCGTCGATGCAGGTAGCCGAGGTTGAGTTCGACCTTGAACAGGAGATCCGGATCATCCAGCCCGGCCGCGAGCTGCCGTGCCCGCAACAGCGGCGGAAGCGCTTCGTCGAGAGCTCCGCTGTCGGCCAGCATCGCACCCAGGCTCGCCTCCACGTCGGCCCTGCCGGCATCGTCGCCGTTCTGCCCGAAGAGCGTGCTCGCGCGAAGGTAGGCGGCACTCGCCTCGACCCGTTGCAGCAGGAGGCTGTGTGCCACGCCCAGGCTCGCGTACAGCGTCGCCTCGCCGATGCTGCTGCCGGCCAGGGCGGCGGCCCGGATGCCCTGCTCGGTAACGGTGATCCAGGTGCCGCGGGGAGCCCGGCGTTGCAGCCAACCCCGGATGTTCGCGGCGAGTGGCCACACGAGGTCGGGATGCGTCCCACCGAATTGGGCGATCATCGCGATGATCGTGTCCGCCTCCGCGTCGACCCAGGCGACAGCGGCCGCGGTGTCGGCCAGGTCCGGCAGGAAGAGCGGACGCGTCTCGTGCGTCGTGTCACCGCCCGCTCCACCCGCCGTCGGGCGGATGAGGCGCTGTGCCACGTCGGCGGCCTGCGCGTACCAGCGGAGCGCCTGCCGTTCCGCGCCCGCGCGATCGGCGGCGGTGTCGTCGCGCTGCCCCTGCTCCCGAGCGAAGAGGTGGGTCAGCTGGTGAAGGCTGAGTCGGTCGGCCGCGTCGACGGTGACGAGGTTGGCCGCGGCGAGCCGCCCGATCAGGTCGGCGAGGACGGGGGCGGAGGTGATGCCGCAGAGCGCGGCGGCGGCACCGGGTGGCACGGCGTGCGCGTCCAGCAGCCCGAGACGCCGCAACAGCTGACGTTCCGATGCGGCCAGGCGCCGGTACGACACCGCGATGACGGCGGGGACGTTCACATCGCCGTCCGTGGTGGTCAACCGGGCGAGGCGGGTGCGCTCGTCGTGCAGGGCGCCGACGAGGATGTCCGGGCTGGTCCCCAGCCGCAGGTGGGCTCCCACGATCCGAATGGCCAGCGGCATCCCGTGACACAGCTCCACCAAAGTACGGATGTCATCGGTTGCGGGCCCGGTCATCCCGGCGGTCGCCCGTAGTAGGCGGGTGGCCGGCTGGACCGGCAGCGGCGCGAGCACCAGCAGGTGGGTGCCTTCGCGGGCGACGAGCCCGTCAAGTCGGTTGCGGCTGATGATCACCAGCAGGCTGCCACCGCTGCCGGGGATGAACGGCCGGGCCTGTTGGGCGCTGCCCACGTTGTCCAGAACCATCAGCACCGCCCGGCCGGAGAGCAACGACCGAAGTCGTGCCGCGCGTGCCTCTGCCTGCCGTGGCACGTCATCGGGTGCGATGCCGAGATCCACGAGGGCCCGGGCCAACGTCACCGACACCGGAACGTCGTTGTCGAGATCGAGGTAGAGCTGCCCATCGGGAAAGCTCTGCCGGTGTTGGTGGGCCCACTGGGTGACCAGGGCTGTCTTGCCCATGCCGCCGGCACCCGTGACGACCACCGAACCCGCGAGCCGCTGACCGGACCCGGGGTCGGCGTTCACGGCGTCGAGTGCCGCGAGTTCGTCGTGGCGACCCACGAAGTTGCTGGGCGGGGCGGGCAACTGCGCCGGCCGAACGGTGACCGGAGCGGCGGTCGGCGTCACCGCCTGCGCGGGCTCGCGCAGGATCGCGGTGTACAGCTGCTGGAGGCGGATGCCCGGATCGGCACCAAGCTCTTCGGCGAGGATCCGCCTCGTCCGCTCGTAGACGGTCAACGCCTCCGCCCGGCGGTCACTGCGGACGAGCGCCAGCATCAGTTGCGCCTGTAGGCGCTCGCGCAGCGTGTTCGCCGAGGCCACGGCGGACAGTTCGGCGCACAGTTCCCGGTGCAGCCCCAGGCTGATTTCGATGTCGACGCACCGCTCGTACGCGCCCAGGCGTCGCTCGCCGAGGTGGTCGGCCGCACCCCTGACCTGATCGGTGTCGGCCGTGCCCTGGTAGGCGTCCGTTGCCCGCCACAGCCGCAGCGCGGCCCGGTAGCCCTCACGCGCCTCGGCGAGCCGGCCTCGCGCCTCGTCCCGGGCGGCGGCGTCGACAAGCGTGACGAACTCGTCGGCGTCGAGCTGGTGGCCGTCCAGCGTGATTCGGTAGCCACCGGCCGTGCGGGTGATCGACCCGGTGCCCAGGTTGCGGCGCAGGTGATGGACGAGGACCCGCAGCGCCACCTGCTTGCTCTCGTTCGCATCGTGACCCCACAGGGCCTCCCGCAGGATGCCGTCGGTGACGGTCCGTCCGCCGGCCGCGAGGAGGCAGGCCAGCACCACCTCATGTTGCCGTCTGCCGACCGGAACCACCGATCCGGACGCGTCGACGGCTCGCAGTGGCCCCAGGACTTCGAACCGCATGATCCCTTTCCAGGAGCGCGATCTGTCTCGACTGCGCGCGCGTCGGCCATCGATCGACGACGCGCTCCGCGCCCAGTGGCAGGATCGTTGCACCCGCGCGGCGAAACGGAAAGGGCACCACGGCCGTCAGCCGTCAGCCGTCAGCCGTCAGCCGTCCAACGCCCAGCCAACATCCGCCTGCGAGACTGCCGCCGAAGCGATCGGGTCAGATCGGATGGAAGGGGGGCCCAGGCAACCCATCAGCGCCAAACGGGGATACGCGACCGCGGCTGACGGTTGGCTCGGGGTCGGGTGTGGCGCGGCGTGGGTCAACAGCGACCGTGCCCCGTCGGCGCGGCTGGACCGCACCGACGGGGCACCGATTGTCGGAGCAGCGCTATCTCTTGGCGATCCTGATGGTCGCGGTGCGGTAGTTGTTGCGCTTGTCGTTCTTCGTCGGGTCGTAGTTCTTCTCGATGTTGCCGGCGCTGTCGACCGAGAACCAGCGGAACGTCGTCGTCTCGGTCACGTGGAAAACCTGCCCCGGCTCGCGGAACTCCGTCGCCGCGTAGCGGGGCGACTCGAGCGTGGGCCGGCTGCCGTCGGTCGTGTAGTAGATGGTCGCCGGCTCGTTGGTCTCGAAGTGCACGTCGACGGGCCCGGAGTAGCGTCCCGCGCCGGGGACCAGTTGGGACGTCGGGTTCTTGTTGTCCCTGCCCCAGTCCGCCGCGACCCGGAACATCTCCATGATGCCGTTGGCGTACTCCATCGTCTCGGCGTGGCCACTGACGAGCTCGGGGTTCCCGTCCCACTCCGGTTGGAACGAACCGCCCTGCCAGTCGCCGGTGGCCGGGTTGTAGACCGAGCCGCCGACCTCCCAGCCGAACGCGTAGATCCCGTAGGTGTGGTACAGGTCCTCGCGCACGTTACCCGCGGAGGAGTAGAGGACGTCGGAGGAGCCGCCGACGTTCTCCGGCGTGACCACGGTCTCCCGGTGCGCCTTGACCTGCGACAGGATCCGGGCGGCGGACTGCCAGTAGAACGCCTCGTCACCCAGCGGCGGACGCGGCGTGGTGATCCGGCCGTCCGCGATGTAGGCGCCGGGCTGCCAGAAGAGCTGACCACCGTTGGAGTGCACCGACATCATGAACTTGATGTTCTTGTACCTCTCGACCAGCCAGATGATGTTCTTCGACTCGGGCTCGGACAGCTCCTCCGGGCCCTGGTAGGTGTCGCTGACGCAACTGGTCGACGCGCCCGCGTAGCCGTCATGCCCCGAACCGACCCGGTAGTTCCGGTTCAGGTCCACGCCCCAGGAGTTGCGTCGACCCGGATCGGCGTTCGCGTCCGGGCAGTGGTTGGTCAGGTTCCGCCGCTGGGAGGCGAAGTTGTAGAAGCTGTAGTTCGCCCCGTCGGGGTTGTTCGACAGGATGAAGAAGACGTCGGTGTTCTCGACGATCTTCTTCGTCTCCCGGTCGGATCGGTAGTTGTGCACCAGCCGTTCGGCGGACTCCAGGCTCGTCGTCGCCGGCACCCACTCGCGGGCGTGGTCCTGCGCCTGAATCAGGACGCCGGGCTTCCTCCCGTCACGGTGCTTGCCGATCCGCAGGACCGGGATCGTGGCCGGGCCGCGCGGCACCTCCCCCGCCGGCGCGCCGACCCGCTTCTGGTCCAGGAAGTCGGTCAGCGCGACCGGCCCGGCCGTCGGCGCGACGATTCCGCTGCCCTCGTTGGTCCGGTACGGGTGCGCCCGGTCGATCAGCCCCGCAGAGCGGGTCCGCAGCGCCTCGGCCACCTCGGCGGCGGTACTCGCCGGTGCACCGGAGGCGTCCGTGGCGAGCAGGACACGGACCGCCTTGCCGGTGACCTCCACCGCCAGCGGGAGGCCCGGGTCGGGTCGGTCCACGAAGTCCACAGTGATGTCGTTGCCGCCCTCGTGACCCCACGCCGCCGAGGTGACGACGACCGCTGCCTGCCCCGTGCCGCCGATCTGGGCCTGCGCCTTGCGCTGGTACCCGTTCGTCTGGTTCGGCAGGTAGACGATCTCGGCGATGTCCGGGTACTGGCGGGCGATCTCCTTGGCACGGCTGTAGAGCTGCTGCGGGTGCCGGTAACCGTCCACGAAGTCGGACTTGTAGGACGGGTTCGCCGTCAATGGCGGCGGGGCGTCCTCCAACCAGTTGGAGACGACACCGGTCGCGACGCCACCGGTGGAACTCGTCACCTGGATCTTGTTGGGGCGTACGTCGAGCTTGAACAGGTTCCGGTGGAACATGTACTGCCCGGAGTCGACGAACCGGCTCATCGTCCGGGCGAAGCCGAACGGCGTGCCCTTCCCCGAGTCGTTCTCCAGCTGCATCCCGACGATCGGGTCCTCCTGCTGCCCCTCGGTGGTCCGCGCCTCGACGTAGAGGAAGCCCTGACCCTTGGTGGTGAACCAGTCGGCGCGGACGACGCGTACCGTCGCCTCGTGGTTTGCCGGCTGAACCGCCCGCGCGCCGGCCGCGCCGAGGCCAAGGCCGCCGTCGGCCTCGTCACTCCAGGCGAAGCCCGCGTCGTCGCCGAGCACGGTCACGCCCATCGCCGTGAGTTCGGCGACCTGCTCGGCGGTCACCACCGCCTCGCCCTCGATGCCGTTCGGCACACGCCGGAGGCCGTGTTCGAGGTCGAAGCCGGCCGCGGCCACCTTGTCCAGCATGTCGGCACCGGTCAGCCTGATGTGTACGAGCCGTACCGACTCACGATCGTCAAGCTGGGCTCGGCTGGCGACGGCTGACGACCCCTTGGGATCCGCACCCGCAGGGCCAGTCGTCACGAGGATGCCACCTACCAGGGTGGACAGTGCGAGAAGCGCGATGCGTCGCTGTGTACGCCGCATTCCCCCTCCTTCTGTTACGACGGGTGATTACCGGCGGGCCGGGTCCGGTGAGCGTATGTGCGTTTGCGGCTTCAGTGGTTGACGTCGATCGAATTTGAGCATTCCTTGAGCACCCTCGCCGTCCCCGGGCCGCCGCGTCCGCACCCCGGACGACGGCCTGTCCCCCGGCAGAGGGAGCGCATCCCCTTCTGTTGGGGAGGAGAGACGATCCGCAGCCAGCGATCGTTGGTCCATGGCTGTCGTTGAGATACCGACCCGCACCAGACCGTGGGTGCTGGCGTGTGCCGTGTTCGTCGTCGCTGCGGTGGCTCAGCGGCTCTACTGGATCGCGGGTGGCCGGTGGGGGTACACCGCCTGCGATCGCACCGAACTGGTCGATCCGGCGGGCGGGTGCGGTGCGGACCAGGTCGTGGCGTTGCCGTTCTGGTCGGGGTGGGGAGCGGTGGGAGTCGGCGTCGCCCTCGCGGTGGTGCTCGGGTGCACGGTCCGGTTTCCCGGCCGCTGGGCGACCGCCGGTGGCTGGGCTGCGGCCGCGCTGCTCCTGGTGGTCGCGTTCCCGCTGCACCTGGCCTTCGAGATCCCGGCGGCGCTGGCGGGGCGGCCCTCGGATTGGCGTGACCTCGGAGCCCGGCTCGTGCTGGTCACCGGTGGCATCCTGTTCGCCGGGCTCGCGAACGCATCCGGGCCCCAGCGCGGACCGGCCGCCGTCGGCTACCGGCCGGTGCCACGGTGGACGCGCCGCTGGGCGTACGTCGCCGTCGCGCTGCCCGTGGTCGGCTGGGCCGTCCCGCACGCCCTATGGGTGCTCGGCGTTCCGATCGGCATCTCCGAGCGGGAACTGAACGACATCGAACGGAACCTCTCCACGTGGACGGGGGTGGCGATCACGCTCGTCCCGCCGCTCGCCGGCCTGCTCGTTCTCGGGCTGGTACAGCGGTGGGGGCAGCGGTTTCCGCGCTGGGTTCCGGGACTACACGGTCGACAGGTCCCCCGACGGCTGGCGGTGATCCCGGCGGGCGTGGTGGCGCTGACGCTGGTCACCTACGGCGTGCTGAGCATCGCCGTGCTCGTCGGTGAACTGCTCACAGGTGACACGCGCTGGTCCGACGTGCGGGACGGGTGGGCGGTCACCGCCACGCTGCTGGTGTTCCTCGGCTGGGGAGTGTCGTTGGCCGTCACCACCACCGGCTACGCCCTCGCCACCTCGCCCGACACCACCATGACCAAGCTTCCAGGATCGGAGCATCCATGAGCCTGACCGACTCTGCCCACGTCTCGACCGCCGCCCCGCCTCCGTGGGCGATCTGGGCCGCCTACGCCGTCCCGCTCTGCGTCCTGCCGTCCGCACTCTGGCGACTGTCGCTGGTGTTCACCGACGATGCCACCACGCACTGGTACATGATCTTCCTGTCCACCCTGTCGATGGGCCTGGCCCTGTTGACACTCGGGCTGGTGCACCGGTGGGGACAGCGATTTCCGCACTGGGTGCCCCGCATCGGCGGCCGTCGCATCCCGGCGCGTCCGGTCGTGCGCGTCGCGCTGATCGGCGGCTGGTCGCTCGTCGTCATCTGCGTCTACTTCCTCCTGAACCATAGGTTCCACTTTGTGCAGAGCATCTGGGTCGGCATCGGCGACGACGAACCGGTACACCCGGCTCCCGGTTGGGAGGTGCTCCGCTACTACGCCCCGATGCTCGCGTGGGGCCCGCTCGTCATCGCCGTGGCCGCCAACTATGGCCGGCGCGCAGCCAGGGTTCGACGACTGGAACAACACCTGTGAGAGCTCGTGTGGGCGCCAATTCGGTCGTGAGGTTGCCGCCGGGAACGCGCCTGCGGGAGCGGGCCGCCCGGACCTATCCTTGCGCGGTGTCGTACGCCGATCTCACTTTCGCGCAGTGGAACGACCTCTCCGATGGTGCCGCCCGCCGCCTCGCCGAGGAGATCGCCGACCGGCACGGTCTGACCGTGCCGGTCGGCCTTCCGGACACGGTGTACGCGGGGCGGTCGCACCGGGTGGCGCTGTTCGAGCGGGGCGGGATGCGGTTCGCGCTGGTGCCCGGCGGCCGACCGACGCTCGGTCACGACGCGGCTCGTTTCCAGGCCACCCCGGACCAGCTGGCCAGCTACGCCGAGAGCGCCGAGGAGTACGGCCTTCCACCGCTGACCGAGTACGTCGACGCGATGACCTCGCCGGTGCGCAGCGTCGAGTTGCCGGCGATGCTGGTCGCGGTGGACGCCTTCGACCCCTGCGAGGTCTCGCTGACGCCGGACGACCCCCGGGTACGCAAACTCATCGCGTCACAGGGGGCCCAGCTCGACGGGGTGAGCCAGTTCCGGTCCGCCGGTGGGCTGATCGTCGAGTTCGACCAGACCGGGCAGGTGGCGAGGGCCCGAGCGATTACGGACGTCTCCTATGACGAGGCGATGGCCCAGCTGGCGAGCGTCGGCCTGCGGACGACGACCGCGGATGAATGGGAGTGGGCATGCGGAGCGGGGGCGACCACTCTGTTCCGCTGGGGTGATGACTCCCCGAACGACGGCTACCCGTACGACTACAAGACCGGAACGCACCGCGAGACCAACCTGTGGGGGCTGGCGATCGGGCAAGACCCGTACAAGCACGAGGCGACCACCGAACGCGACATCGTGTGCGGCGGCGATGGCGGCAGCACCACCTGCGGAGGCAGCGGCTTCTTCCTGGGGTGGCTCGCCCTCGCGACCGCCTACCGGGACAAGGATTTCGGCCAGTGGCTCGCCTCTGACGACGGGTACGCCGAAGAGATCCTGACCCGGCCCGTCCTGGATCTGAGCTGAGCAGCGGGCACCACGGCCAACCGTGGCCCGTACCGTGGTGTGGTGGCTACCACGGCGAGAACACCGATCACGGCCCGTACGGTGCGCATGCTCATGCCGGTGGCGGCGCTGCTGTTCCCGGGCCTCGCCCTGCTGATCCGCGCCGTCGACGACGGGGCGCTTCGGCAATACTCCGGCACCGCGCTGTACGCGTCGATGGTCTGGGCGATGACGCTGTTCCTGTGGCCACGGATGGCGCCGGCACCGGCCGGGATTCTCGGCATCGCCTTCTGCTGGGTGGTCGAACTCGCGCAGCTGACCGGGGTGCCAGCCGAACTGTCGGCGCGGAGCGTGGCCGCGAGGCTCGCCCTGGGTGTGCAGTTCGACCTCGTTGACCTGGCCTGGTATCCGGCTGGCGTGGTTCCCCTGATGGTGCTGCACCACCTGGCACGCGTTCGCCACCGCCGCAACGGTCAGAACGTGGCGATCGGGTTGACCGGGCTGCCGGACGTGCCGACGAAGCGGACCGGTGCGACCGCCAGGTGAAAGTCCCACTGGCCGAGTTCGGCAGCGGTCGTCGCGCAGGCCTCCAAATCGCAGTTGTCGAGCATCCACAGACCCATCGCGACGAGACTCACGGCGTGGACAGGCATCAACACGTCGTCGTACCCGGACGGCTGAACGTCCTGGGGGCTGTCGGCGCCGATCAGCGCCACCCCCCGTTCCTGTAGCCACGGCAGGCAGGACGCGTGCCAGCCGGCCTGCGTGAACCCGCTCGCCGGACCGTTCTCGTGCCGGAAGCGGCCGTAACCGGTCCGCAGGAGTACCGCGTCGCCGGGGCGCACCTGCACGCCCTGGCGACGCTCGGCCTCCTCGAGGTCGTCGGGAAACACGCCCTCCCCCGGCTCCAACCACGGCACACCGCGGGCCGCCGCGACGTCCAGCAGGACACCACGCGTGACGATTCCGTTCGCGGCGGCTGTGACGGCCGCCCACGCCGAACCCGTTGCGGCGTCGACCAACGAGTGCGACCGCCCGTTGTACATGGTGCCGTCCCAGTAGATGTGACACGGCGAGTCGAGGTGGGTGACGGTGTTGCCGTGGTACGAGATACCGACCCGCTCGGACGAGAAGCCCCAGCGCCGGTCGGCGTGGAAGGCGGGCGGCATGTTCTCGGCACCCGGCATGTCGGCGGTGCACGGGCACGTCGTCGTCGACCGCTCCATGTCTCCCGGTGCGGCGACCTCCCACGCGCAGGACACGCTCCGGCCGTGACGCACGGCCCGCGCCGCCGTGAGCCGGACGTCGTCGGTGATGTGGTTCAGCGTGCCGAGTTCGTCCTCGTCGCCCCACCGTCCCCAGTTCGACAGGGTGTCGAAGTACCCGAGCACGTCGTCCTGGGTCGGCATCGGTCGTCCTGCCGTCATGTCAGCATCGACTCCTCTGGTCACGCGGTTTCGAGACACCGCAGGTCAGGGTAGCCCGCCGCCGAATCGAAGATCGCGATGGCTGGCCGATCAGACGAGGCCGGTGTTCTATTCACTGAACTCGGTCACGGAGAGCGCCTCGTCCAGCCGACCGGCGGCCACGTCGTCGTGGCGGATGACGAAACTGCCGTAGTAGAACTCGTCGGTCAGCGGAAAACGGGCGATCGACACCCACTCGCTCGTCAGCCGGTGCTTCTCCCGCTCCATGTGGGAGTACCACTGCGCCAGCGGGACGGCGATCTCGCCGGCCTGCTCCCGCCCGGCGAGGGTCTGCTCCGCGATACTCCCGATCACCTCGTCATCGGCATACCCGCCGATATCAGCGCTGGCGAGCCCTTCGTCGGGCGGCCAGAGGTCGTCGGCCACCGCACGGAGTTCGTCCAGGTGCGGCAGGTCAACCTCCAGGTCGCGGGCCAACTGCTGCTGGAAGGGGATGCTGGGTTCTTCCGCCACCTCGGTAGCGGCGTCGGCCGGCACGTACACGACTCGCGCGTAACTCCGGTCCCCGGTGCCACCGGCCAGGTGGTCCTCCTGGTGGTCCAGGAAGAAGAGCAACGAGCCATCTGCTGGCAGGCCGAAGCCGTCGACTCTCGGCAGCGCCGCACAGTCCACGGAGAAGACCGTCAGAGACCCTGACCCACCTCGACCAGGTAGCCGTCCGGGTCACGCAGGTAGCAGCGGATCTCCGTCCCGTGGTCCTTCGGCTCGGTGAGGAAGTCCGCGCCCCGGGACTTCCACTCCTCGTAGAGTTTCCGAATGTCCCGGACCCGGACGTTCATCGCGCAGCTCAGGGTGTTGGAGTCGGCTGGCGCCTTGGCCTGCACCGTCGGCTTGTCGTCCGTCGGACCGCCCTCGACGTTGATGATGATGTAGCTGTTGAAGAATTTCATGATCAGCGGGCTGCTCTCGTGGACGCAGGTCGCCCCGAACACCCGCTCGTAGTACTCCCGTGACCGCGCCAGATCGCGAACGATCAGCAATGTCGCGAGGAACATGCCGTCCTCGGGCTCGAAGTAGTCGGGTGCCGGGTTGGTCAACGCCATGACCGTCCTCCTGTCGTCGCCCGTCCAGCGCGAGAAGTCGGGCGGCGTCGGTATCCCCAGCAGGTGTTGGCGAAAACGCCACAGCGACTGGTGATGTCCCGACTGACCCGACAGGTGCCGACCGGGCAGGGGGATGGATATCGCTCTGGCGAGGGAGGCCGGGTGCCCGTGGCAGTGCGATGGTCGGGCCATGACCGGTGGCCGCCAGCGGACGAGGGCATCGCGGGCGTCGGTGGTGGCAGTTGTGGCCGAGCGGGGCGGGTTGGAGTGACGATGACGAAGCATGCCGTCCGGGTGGCCCGGATGTTCGACGGCGAACGGCTCGTGGACGGTGGGGTGCTGGTCCTGCTCGACGACGGGCGCATCACCGACGTGCACCGGGGTAGGGCCGACGCGCCGGCCGGTTGGTCGGTGCGCGAGGAGCCGAACGGCACTCTGCTGCCCGGCCTGGTCGACGCGCACGTGCACCTGTGCGCCGACGCCGGGCCCGACGCGCTCGGCCGGCTCGCCGAGCGTCCCGAGGCAGACCTCGACGCGGTCGTCGAGGCGTCGCTGCGCACGCACGTGGCGGCCGGCGTCACGACGGTCCGGGACCTGGGCGACCGGCGCGGAGCGCTGCTCCGTTGGCGCGACCGGGGTTTGCGTGACGACCTGCCGACGGTGCTGGGGGCGGGCGCACCGCTCACCAGCGTCGGCGGGCACTGCTGGTCGTTGGGGGGCGAGGCGAGCGGTGTGGACGGGGTCCGCGAGGCCGTACGCCTGCGGGCGGCGGCCGGCGCCGACCTGGTGAAGGTCATGGCCAGCGGCGGGGTGTTCACCCCCGGCACCGACACCACGAGGCCGCAGTTCACTGACGAGGAGCTGACTGCCGCACTGACCCAGGCCCACGAGCTGGGTCTGCCGGTGACCGCGCACGCGCACGCGCTCAGCGCCGTCGAGCAGGCTCTGCGCGTCGGTGTGGACGGCATCGAGCACTGCACCTGCGTGACCGCGGCCGGCGCCCACGTCCCCGGTGAACTCGCGGACCGGCTGGCCGCGTCCGGGGTGGCGGTCTGTGCCACGCTCGGCACCGATCCGGCCGTGGTCACGCCACCGGAGGTGGTGGAGATGGCGGCGCGGGCCGGGCTCAGCGAGGCCGCGCTGCGGGACGGCGTTGCCACCCTGCACCGGGCCGGGGTCCGCCTGGTTGCCGGTTCGGACGCGGGCCTCGGCCCCGCGAAACCGCACGGGATCCTGCCTGAGACGCTCGTCGAGTACGTGGCCTGCGGCATTTCCGCCACCGCTGCCCTCGCCGCGGCCACCTCGGTCGGCGCCGAGGTGTGTGGCCTGGGGCGCCGCAAGGGCCGCGTCCGCCCCGGATTCGAAGCCGACCTGCTGATCGTGGCCGGCGACCCGACGAGCGACATGAGGGTGCTGCGCCGCCCGCTCGCGGTGTACCTCGCCGGTGCCCTGGTGAGATAGGGGTTCGCCGGGTCAGGACGAGCGGAGCTGCTGGCGGAAGCAGGCCCGGTCGGGGTTCACGACGGCCTGATCGCCGAGCACGATGGTGGGCACGGTCTCGTTGCCGCCGGCCACCGCCCGGACGGCGGCGGCAGCGGCGGGGTCGTGCCAGATGTCGACCCAGTGTGCCCGCCGGGCGAGCCGGCCGAGGGAGAACCGGAGCCGCAGGCAGTAGTGACAGCCGGGACGCCAGTAGACGATCGGTCGTCCGTCCACCGCGCTGGCCCGTTGCGCCTCGGCGGCGCTCATCGAGCGGGGGAAGGCCCATGGCGACAGCAGCAGCGCCAACAGTAGGAAGACCAACAGCTCGACGCCGCCGACGACGGGCAGACCGGCGGCCAGTTGCGCCACCGCCACCAGCACACCGCACGTTGCCGTCAGGATCGCCAGAACCCACCGTCGCAGCACGCCGAGGACACTACCTCGACGTACGCGGATGCCGGCTGTTCCGGCCAGGTGAGCGGGCATCACACCTTGACATGTATCGATGTTAACGCCAACATGAACTCCGCCACCCGGATGCAACGCCACCGTCACATTCCCGGCCCTTCGCGCCTCTCCCCCGGTCCTGCCCGACGTCGCCACGCGGCGTCGACCGGATCGACTACGGCGTCGCGGCGGCGTTACCGGTGCTGGTCAATGGCCGTTCCCAAGCTCGCGGAGGACACATGCCGCTGCCATTCCCTCGAACCGACCCGATCACCCGCCGGGCCGTCCGCCGGGGACCCGCCGGCCACGGTGGCCCGCGGCGTCTGCGGTCGGTGCTGGCCGCGGTGTTGGTGGTCCTCGCCGTGTCGGCCGGCCTGCCCGTGGCCGGGCCGGCGCACGCCGCACCGGCCGTCAACTACACGAACCCGTTGGTGAACCAGCGTGCCGACCCGCACATCTTCCGACACACCGACGGCTACTACTACCTGACCGCGACCGTGCCGCAGTACGACCGGATCGTGCTGCGCCGGGCCACCACCCTGCAGGGGTTGGCGACGGCGGCGGAGACGACGATCTGGAGCCGCCACACCAGCGGAGAGATGGGTGCCCACATCTGGGCGCCGGAGATCCACTTCATCAACAACCGGTGGTACGTCTACTTCGCCGCGGGCCGCACCGACGACGTGTGGCGGATCCGGATGTACGTGCTGGAGAACGGCAACGCCAATCCGCTCACCGGTTCGTGGACGGAACGCGGCCGGATCACGACCCCTTGGGACACCTTCAGCCTGGACGCCTCGACCTTCGTCGCCAACGGGGTGCGCTATCTGACCTGGGCACAGCAGGAACCAGGGATCTCCAACAACTCCAACGTCTACCTCGCCCGGATGGGTGCCAACCCGTGGCAGATCACCGGCACCGTCACCCGGCTCGTCGTGCCGACCTACGACTGGGAGACCCGCGGCTACCGGGTCGCCGAGGGACCGGCGGTGATCCAACGCAACGGCCGGATCTTCCTGACCTACTCGGCCAGCGCCACGGACGCCAACTACTGCCTCGGGATGCTGAGCGCCTCCGCGAGCGCGAACCTGCTCGACGCCGCCTCCTGGAGCAAGAGCCCCAGCCCGGTGTTCATCAGCAACGCGGCCACCAGCCAGTACGGCCCCGGCCACAACTCGTTCACCGTCTCGGAGGACGGGCAGAGCGACATCCTCGTCTACCACGACCGGAACTACCGCGACATCACCGGCGACCCGCTCAACGACCCGAACCGACGCACCCGGCTACAGAAGGTGTACTGGAACGCCGACGGCACCCCGAACTTCGGCATCCCGGTGCCCGACGGGGCCACACCGGTGCGACTGCGGTCCCATGACCAGGCCAGTAGCTACATCCGGCACTACGACTATCGGGCTCGGATCGAGCCGAACGTGACCAACCTGGCCGACTCCCAGTTCCGCATCGTCACCGGCCTCGCCGGCGGCGGTTCGGTGTCGTTGGAGTCGACCAACTTCCCCGGTTACTACCTACGCCACCGGGGCTACGCCCTGTACGTCGAGAAGAACGACGGCTCGGCGCTGTTCGGCGGCGACGCGAGCTTCCGTCGTCAAGCCGGCCTCGCCGACAGCGCCGGGATATCCCTGGAGTCGCAGAACTTCCCGGGCCGCCACGTGCGCCACCGCGACGGACTGCTCTACATCGAGGCGGTCAGCTCCAGCGCCGAGCGCGCCTCGGCCACCTTCCACCTGGAGTGACCGCCCACAGGGTCGAGGTGTCCGCGGTCGCCGACAGCCGTTCAGGTTCGCCCGCAGCCCATCCAGCCAGGAGGAGCGATGCCCTTCACCATCACGAGAAGACCGTCCGGCGGCGGGTGGGTCCATCGCGGCCGGCGTACCGGCCTGGTGCTCACCATGATCACCACGCTGGTCGGCGCGGCCGGTGCGGTTCTGGTCGGCGCACCGCCAGTGGCGGCGGCGACCATCGACACCAGCGCCTACTACGTCCTGGTCAACCGACACAGCGGCAAGGTGCTCGACGTCCGGGACACCTCGACGGCAGACGGCGCCGTGCTCCAGCAGTGGTCCCGTAACGACGGCGCGTGGCAGCAGTTCCAGTTCGTCTCCTCCGGCGGCGGCTACTACCGGCTGAAGGCTCGGCACAGCGGCAAGGTCGTCGACCTCTGGGAGTGGAACACCGCCGACGGCGCCGAGTACCGCCAGTGGTCCGATGTCAACGGCACCAACCAGCAGTTCCAGGTCCTCGACTCCGACGGCGGGCACGTCCGGCTGATCAACCGCCACTCCGTGAAGGCACTTGAGGTCTGGGAGCGGTCCACGGCCGACGGCGGCCGGATCAGTCAGTACGCCGACCTCGGCGGCGCGAACCAGCAGTGGCAACTGGTTCCGATCGGCGGCGGGGGTAGCGGTTGCGGCAGCGGGACGCTCCACGCCGAGGCCGTCTTGAGCGGGAGCACCTGGACGGCCCGCAACGGCTCGTCGACGGTCTACTCGGGTTCGGACATGCTGTCGGCGATGCAGGCTGCGGTCAACTCGCTCTCGGCGGGTCGTACGTCGAAGCAGCGGGTGGTGGTTCGCGGCTCCGGCTCGGTGAGCGCGGGCTCGCGGTTGTCGCTGCCGTCGTACACGACCCTGGCGGTGTGCGGAACGATCAACGTGACCGGGTCGGGCTCGGGTGACCAGGCACCGGTGTACTCGCGGGGAACCACGGACGTCGAGGTGCAGAACCTCACGCTGACCGGTTCACCGTTGTACGGGATCTTCATGCGCAACGTGAACAACCTGACCCTCGGACAGATCGACATGCGGCTCTCGGCCGGTCTGGGCGTACGGATCGACAACCACGGCGGAGATCGAGCGGTCAAGGTGCGCAACGTCCGCATCGACACCGTGTACGTGTCGGGGACCGGTACCCACGGGGTGGAGACGTACGGCGTGGACGGTCTGACGATCGGCACGGTCACGGCGCGGAACACCCGGGACTCCGGTCTGCTGCTCAACGACACGATCAACGCCACGGTCGGCACGGTCGACGCGCAGGGCGCCGGGACCGGAACCGGGTACGCGGCGTTCCGGATGGCCAACCGCAACGGCCGGGTGGGCAACTCGTACCCGACCAACATTCGGGTCGGAACCGTGCTCGCGTCCGGCGGCGGTCGGGGGATCTTCTGCGTGTCCGAGTCCGGTGGGGCGGTCATCGACCGGGTGACGATCTCGAACACGGGGAACAACGCGATCCTGGTGGAGAACTGCTACAACGTGGTCGTCGCTGGTGTGTCCGGGACGGTGACGGGCGGTGGCGAGGTGCGGATCGCGGCCCGGAGCGAGTTCCCGATCTCCTCCGGCATCCGGTTCCAGAACCTGACCGTCAGCGGCACCAACATCACCCAGAGCCCCTGCGGTGGGGCGAACAACACGATCAGCAACGTCACGCGGGTCAACTCGACGCTGACGTGGTGTTGAGCCGGTGAAGAGCGGTCGCCCTGGTTCGGGCGGCCGCTCTCAGCCGGGCCGTGGCCGCTGCTTCGGCCCGGACAGGCCGCAGGGTTTCGTCGGCTGCCGCTTGCGGGTAGCGGATGGCCCATGAACCGCAATCTCGTCAAGGCTCTGCAGGTCGCCTGGGAGCTGCCCGAGTTCCGCTCCGGGGTACGGCACGTCGTCGATCTCGAGGAGATCGCGGGGCTGCTGGCCACCCTGTCTGTTCCGGACCATGACCACGAGGTGGAGCGCAGCCTGCTGAACCTGCTGCGGTCCGCCCTGGACACGGTCGAGATTCGGGAAGCGGTGTTGCTGCTGCTGGAGCAGGACGAGGTACGCAGACCGCTCGTCGCGGCGGCGGTGGAGCCGCTCGCGGACCGACCGGGTCAGGCTGCCGCCATCGCGTCGGCGGCCGAGGACCCTGCGGTGCGGCGTGAGGTGCGGGCGGTGCTGGCCAGCGCCAAGGTGCGCGAGCTGATCTGGCAGGCGATCGAGAACCAGATGAGCGACAACCGGTTCGGCCTGATCCGCCGGGCGGCGGTGCTGTTCGTGTGGCACCCGCGCGTGCGGCGCCTCGCGTGGGCGTTGCGCCGGCACGGCGTGTTGCGCGAACTACGCCGCAAGCAGTGACCGTTGCCGGCCGACGCGATCGGCGTGGCACGCTCGCGCGACCCCGGACGGCAGATCACCGACGACGGCGGGCCATCCACTGCCAGATGTGGGTGCCGTTCAGGCTCGGATCGTTGCGGGCCACGTAGATCCAGGACCAGTGGCCGGGGAACTGGTAGCCGTTCCAGACGACGTGGTCGTACAGGCTGAGCAGTGAGCCCGGGATGAGATCGTGGGCGTGGATGGTGTTGGTCTCGGGTGGCACCGTGTCGTCGTCGCGTGAGGTGACCAGCCAGGTCGGGGTCTGGATCTTCGCCAGCTCCGCGTCGGTGATCAGCGGCGGGCCCTCCCCGCTGAGCGGCTCGACGACGCCGCAGATCGGCACCGACGCGGCGAACAGGTCGGGATAGGTCGAGGTCATCTCAAGGGACATGTAACCGCCGTTGCTGCAACCGACCACGTAGATCCGGTCGGGGTCGACGCGCTTGCGGCGTACGAGGTCCCGGATGATCTCGCGGATCAGCGGGGCGAACCGGGGGCCGTCCTCCATCCAGTAGGAGGTGCTCTGCGGAGCGACGACGTACGCCCCGGAGAAGATCCGCTGAGCTTGTGGGGTGGCGAAGCCGAGCGCTCCACGGTTGGCGCGCAGGGTGGTCTCGTTGTCGTAGTAGTCGTCGGGCAGTGAGGCGCCCTCGCCGCCGCCGTGCAGCCAGACGATCAGCGGCCGCCGACCGCGCAGGGGTGAGTGGTCGGGCGAGTACAGCCGGTACTTCAGGCCCGAGCCCGAGACGTGGTAGGTGAAGGCGTCCACCTCGGGGTTCGACAGCCCTGCCTGCACGAAGCGGGTGATGGTGATCGGTGAGCCGTGGCGCCGGACGATGGGGGTGTTCTGCGTGATGGTGTAGACGAGGTCCAGCCGGACGTTGCGGCCCCTGCTCAGGATGTAGCCCAGGGTGCCACCGCCGGGTTGGCCTTCGGCGTGGCTCAGCTCCAGCACGATGTTGCCGTGCCGGTCGAGTCGGGCCGCGGTCACCGTGCGGTCCAGGTCGTACTCGCTGAAGATCTGGTCGCCGGGAGCGATCGGGATCGGGCTGGTGGCCTTGGCGTGCACGGTGAACGTGGCGGGGGTCAGCCCGGCCGGGTCGATCGGCCCGAGCCGGCCGGTGTCGAGGGTGACCGAGGTGACCTGCTCACCGCCGTCGAGCGTTGTCGCGTCGAGGGTGAAGCTCACGCTGGTGGGATGGTGGCCCCCGGCGTGTGCCGCGAGGCCGGGCAGGGCCAGGCCGATGGCGGCACCGGCCCCACCGGCCAGAACGGTGCGACGAGTGACAGGCGTGGACATGCGGCCCCCGTACCTAGCGATGTTGACGGTCATCGATGGCAACCTCAACGTAACGCCGCGGAGATCCGCTGGCAACCGGTGCGGCGGTCAGCGCCTCGGCGTACTGGACGCGGGGGTGGGGGGCGGGGCGGGGGGGCGGGCGCCCCCCCCCCCCCGCGGCCGGGGGGGGGTGGGGGGGGGCGGCCCCCCGAACCCGGGGGGGGGGGGGGGGAGGTAGCCCCCCCCCCCGGTGGGCA